>CANHYS010000209.1 GCA_947464585.1 Planctomycetaceae bacterium
ATGAGTCTCTCCGGATTGGCAACGATGAGCTGGAAGGACAGGGTTTTGTGACGATCAAAGCCTCGGCGCAACCGCCGGACAACGCTCGGGAACCTTTTATGCTCGGGTACCCTTTATGCTCGGGCACCTTTTTTGCTCGGGTACCTCTGTAATCAGTTTAGCGCCACCCCGGGCCTGCGGGAGGAGATTTTCTCCGGAGTGGCTTTTTCGCCGCGAGATGCCTTGGCGTCCTGGGCGGGGACTGTCGCCGGCTGGCCCGCCGCGGGTGCCGGGGGGACAGTGTCCAACTGGGCGGCCGGCTGCGCTGCCGGTTGGGCTGCGGGCGCGGCTGGCTGCTGAACCGGTTGCTGCTTCAGGTAGGCCTCGAGAGACAGGTTTTGCTTCGCGAACGTGTCGAAGTGCATGAGCAGATCGGTGAGCGCGTCGACCTGCTGCTCGCTCGTGCCCACATACAGATCCTGACTGACCGGCTTGTCGAAGGGGATGTTCACAGGCATGCCGGTGTAGGGCAGGTAACGCTTGGGGTTGGCGATCCAGTTGTGGACGTAGTCTGGTCGCAACCGTTCATGGACACGCTCCAACTGCGGTGCAAGCGCCTTCGGATTGCCCGGCGGGGCATAGCTGCCCACGAGATGGCACTTCACGCAGTAGTTGTTGTTGGTGACGATCTTCATCGCCCCGTCGAGGTGCCCCGGATGGGACTGCTCGGCCGCGGCGACCGAACTCTCGTCGAGCCTCGGGTCGTAGACGTAGGGGTAATCAGCGCCGTCGACCGCCGCAAAGTAATTCACGAGCGCCGCGGCCTCCGACGAATGGAAGTTGAACTTCGGCATACGGAGCACGGCCGACGGACGAATCGTCTGCGGGTTGAGCAGGAATTTGTGCAGCCAGCCCGACTGCACCTTCTGCCCCTCGCCGACGAGCGGCGGCGGCAGCCAGCCCCACGCGTCGTCAGGCTTGACGTTGGGATTGATCTGCTTCTCGTCGGCGATCACAACCGGAAAGAGCAGCCGGGCCAGATCACCGCCACGGGCCGGGTAGTGCTTTCCAGCCTTCACGGCATCGGCGGGCACGTTCACGTTTTGACTGCCCACGAGCCGCGGCTCGCCGTCAACCAGCGCATCGTGCCAGAGCATGATCGGCTGATGCGGAGACGCCTCGTCATCGCCTTCTTCGATCGGAATGCCGTCTTCGTCGACCAGTTGGGGCTTGCCAGTGGCCGGGTCGAGGGTGGGCATGCCGAACAACGTTGTGTGCCGGCGACCCTGGCGATCGGTCACGAGCGACTTCGCCACGTCCTGCTCCGTGAAGTGAGGCGACAGGAATGGATAGTCGGCGACTGCGGGAGCCTCGCCGAGCGACCCCGGCTTGTAATGAACATCCCAGCGATCCATCTGCAGCGCGTGGCAGCCACCGCAATTATATTTCTCAGCGACCTTGAGCCCGGCGATACGGGCCTCTTCGCGGGGCGATGGCTGGTAGACGAACTGCGGCGCAGGCGGCTCAGCGACCAGGCCGAGCACGAACGTCATCACCGCCTCCCGTTGATCGTCATTGAATGGGAACTTCGGCATGCGGTAGCGTTCGTTGTAGCTCTTGTTCTCAGCCTTCTTGTAGTCGTAGCTGCGCGGGGCGCGGAGCTTCTGCCAGAGGAAGCCCTCGCGCTCATGCCCTAGGAGTTTCTCGAGAAAAAAGCCGGTCGATGGGTCTAAAGACTCCGGAGACAAGTGCGACTCGGCCGTGGTGGTGTAGGCCAGATCGGGCGCCAGGGGTTCGTCCTGCTGTACCGCATGCGGAGACGAGGCGTCGGCATGGCCGGACGCGGCGTGGCCGGTACCGTGGTGGCCGCCGCCATCACCGTTTCCATGCACGCCGCCATGACCTCCATGCCCGTGCTTGTCGGCGAGCTGATGCATCACAAAATGCGAGACCTGCTCGAAGGCGATCTTCGACGGGTCCTTGCGGCCCCAGTCGGCGAGCGCTGCACCAGCGGCCTTCGAGTCTTCGAAGCCCGGGATGTCGTGGCACGACGCGCAGGCCAGTTTTGCGATCGTCTTTTTGCCAACGTAGTGGAGCAGCGTGGCATCACGGTCTGCTGCCGTCATGCCCAGCAGCATCTGTTCGTCGCCCAGGATCTTGGCCTGGTCGGCACCCAGACCATTGACGAGCACCTCCTCCGCCCGCGCGGTGGGGAAGCGGTCCTTGAGATACATCAGGGCCAGTTCGTCGAGGGCCTTTCGCTCGTCAGCCGTGAGCGAGTCGGCAGCCGGGATCTCCGTGGCCTTCCAATCCTCCGTGGACCGGAGCAGATACGCCGTGGCGTCTGAAGCGGGATCGCTCACCTTGCCATCGGGCAGCGTCACGGGCTCGAGCAACACGTTTGGCATCAGCGTCCGTGGGTGGTAGCGGGCCGGCTCGCGGAGCCAGCTGTAGAGCCAAGCCGACCCACGCGGGTTCGAAGCCACCTTGGCGCCGATCCGCGACAGGTTGGGACCGTACGTGCTGGTTGCCTCGGGGAAGTCCGCGTGCTGATGGCAGGCCAGGCAGCCACGCACCTGCACCACCTTCTTGCCTCGCTCGATATCAGGAGCAGCGGTGATCCCGGCATACGGCTTCACATATTCAAATGGCTGGCTCGAACGCTCCATGTAGGAAATCATCGAACGGATTTCGAGCGGCTCGTACCGCATCGACTCCTCGAGCCCCTTGCCTTCCAGATGCTCCCAAAGACCGAAGAACCGCGGCATTTTCGTTGACGGACGGAAGTCCTGCGGGTTCCGCAACCAAGCATAGAGCCAATCGAAACCCACCTTGCTGGCGACGTGCCGGAGCGACGGGCCAACCTTCGGCAGCGTGCCGGGGGTCTCGGGGTCCTTGAGGAGCGAGGCGAGCTGATGGCTGCGGGGCGAAAGCTTGGCGTCGTCTCCCGCGACCGCATCGCGTTCGATTATTTCGCGGAGACGGTCCCGCGACTGGCGACCATCCGGGCTCGAACGCACATCCTCGACCCAGCGGACTGCGGTGGAACCGAGCGCGGCCAAACCGGCGTCGGAGGAAAGGGCCTCGGCGACCTCGTGGTAGTTCGGGGCCAGCCGCATGTCGGGGCCGATTCGCTTGTCGGGGCCCGCCCAGCCGTTGATCTCGTGGCATCCATAGCAGCCGTACTGGCGGATCAAGTGATAGCCCTCGACGAGCTTCGGTGCGGGCGGCTCGGGAAACCGTTCGCTCGGCTCAAGATCGACCACCTGATGGTGGCATTTCAGGCAGCTCGACTCTTCGAACCGCTGCGGCAGCATCGGGTAGATCCAGTGGTGGTTGTTAAACCAGGCTTGCTCGACGTGCCATTCGTGCCCCTGCTTCGGTGTGTTGGGCGTGTGAGACGACCACTTGAAGCTGGTCGCACTCCCCTGCCCCTGGTGGCAGACCGTGCAGCCGAACGTCTGCATCGGATGCGGACTGGTCGAGCCCACGAAGAGATCGAGCCTGGGGTGCGTCGAGTAGGGCTGCGGCACGCCACGCTGCACAGTAATTTCGAGCGGCTTGCCCCACGGCGCCGTTTCCAGAAAGCCGCTCACTGCCACCTTCCGAGCGAGGGTCTTGCCGCCGTTGATGTCCACGATCACGTCGCCAGCCATGAGCCCTGCGCTCGCGGCCGGCGACTCCGGCAGCACCACGCTGACCATCGGATCCTCGGCATGAAATAGTCCCTGAGGGGCGAGGTGAAACCCATAGGCATCCTCAAGTTGCTGATTGCCGTCGCCTTCCACCGAAAGACGCTCGGGTGCGTTGGCCGGCGTGGAGAGTGAGAGAGCAACCGTTTCAGTCTGCCGATAGGCCGGGTCGGTGGGCGAGCCGGGAACCGACTTGTCCATGCCCTTATGGCAGGTGATGCATCGGTCGAACCGCGCGACATCGCGGAAATTGTTGTTCAGCGTGAGCTGCGGCAGCCAGATTTGGTCAATCCGCAACGGTCCATTGAAGGCGTCGAGCACCGGCAGTTCGAGCAGCGTTTTACCAGCATTGGGCGCCCTATCTTTCAACGCCTTCGAAAGCTGATTGAGCTTGGAGCGATGGTCGGCGAGCGACTTGGCAGCAGCATCCTCGCCAGCAGTCAGCTTCTTGAGCGTGGCTTCGAGCGACTTCCGATGGGTGTTGGCTGTCTGAAAGTCGAGCGTGGCGGTCGCGACCTCCGCACGCTTCGAATCGGCGAGCGCCAGGAGCGCAGCCAACTTGTCCTGCGACGCCTCTTCGGCCACGCCCAACTCGTAGTCGGCACGATTCTTGTCGAGTTCAGCCTTCCTGAGCTTGAGGGCGCCGGCCAGTAGGTCTTCGCGGAACTTCGCCCGCTGGGCGATGTCGCGGAGGCGGGCGAGAAGATCTCCACGAAGCACTAATCTCTCCGCGGCGTCGGCCTGCGACTTCAATTGATCGAGATCGAGCGTGGCGCGATCGGCAGCCTGGACATCGGCCGGGACAGTGCGGACCTGCGCCAGAAAGGCCTCAGCGAGGGCAGGATCGAGATCGGCCCTGCGGGACTCAGCCAGTGCCGCCTCGAGTTGCTCCGACTGCTGTTCGAAAGTGCGCGAGTCCTGCTCATCGACGCGGGCCGCCGCCGACCAGGTCTCCAGAGCCCGGAACTCCCGCTGGTACTGCTTCCACGGTCGATTGTGGTCCGAGACCAGCATCAGGACCGTGGCGAGCAGCAGCAGGATCGCCGTCACGCCAAACACGACGTGCAGCACCTTGAGATTCCACCTAGTTTGTTCTGTTGCAGGCATCTGTATTGGTGCGACGGAGTCGCAGTGCGTTCAGGAGGAGTTTGTCGAGACACCACGCCGGGCGCACAAAGCAACGACCGACGCTAAAAATTCAGCGAGAATTCAGGAATGCTCACGATGTACCTCAGGTTGAGCGTCCAACGCAGGATCATCTTCAGCGGAAGTGTGAGCATCAAAAGCATCAGGTTGGCCATGATCATGTAGCGGACGAGGCCCATCTTGGCGAAGAACTTTCGGAACACCGTCACTGCCAGAAGCGGAGGCAACAGCACGAGGTAGGCGCCCAGCAGGGCAAGGCCCGGCGCCTCGCGCAACAGGATGGTGCCCACCTGCGTGAGAGCACCGGCGCCCTGAGGCGCCCGCGGCAGCGGCCGATCGAGCAGGTTGACCCAGAACATCTGCGGCAGGTCGACGTTGTTGAGCACCTCGACCTTGTAGGGCGTCCAATACTCGAACGGGCCGAAGAAG
>CANHYS010000210.1 GCA_947464585.1 Planctomycetaceae bacterium
TCGACCATCCGCCACTCTCTCTCCGAACCGATTCATTCGACAGTCTGTGCGAGGCGGCCCGTCGCGATCACGGCCGGCCGTCGGGCAGGCGGCCTCGACGTGGCGGGATGCCGGTTGTGCGGGTGGAGGATGTCCTCGCCGCCCTGCCGCCTGCCCCGCCGTCTGCCGTGGGGGCTAACGGCCTGTCGGGGGCGCAGCTGGGGGCGGGAATGGGGATGGTGCTGTCTGTCGATGCTGTCCGCTCGTTGCGGCCGTCCCCGGGCAGCCTGCTGGTGGAGGTGTGTGCCACGGCGTCACCGCTCTCCGCCGCCGGCACCGCGGCCGAATCAGCCCCGCTTGATGCCATGCTCGTGCTCGACCAATCCTCCGGCCCGTTGGCCTCGCTCTCGTGGCAGTGGTTGTGCCGGGGACTTGGCCGCGTGATCGGTCAGATGGGGACTGCCGATCGATTGTCGCTGGTCGTCTGCGGAGAGCGGCCGCGACTGGTGGCGCTGCGGGCCGATGCTGCCACGCTCACTGCGTTGCTGCCCGAACTGACTCGCGAGCCGATGGCGAGGTTTGCCGACCTCGATGCGGCATTCCGACTGGTCGCCGCCGTTGGCCGTCGCGAGGGTCGCCCGGAGAGGATCGTGGCCGCGACGCACGCCGATTCCCTGGAGCGATGCCGCGTGGAAGGGCGTGCCGCTTTGTCGGAGTGGCAGGCCGCGCAGGCTGCGGCCCCGGCACTGCCGGTGGCGCCGATCACCGAGTTCGTGCTCATCGATCCGCAGCAACCGCTCGACGCCGGTGGCAGCACGCCAGGGGTGGCGGCGGTGGCCCCAGGACGCGTCGCTGCCGATCCGATCGCGATCGGACGCGCCATGCTGGGGCGCGTTTTCGGCCGTCCGACGCTCGTGGCCACCGGTTGTCGGCTCGAGGTGGCGTTCGATCCAGCCCGTGTCGGTTCGTATCGCATCATCGGTCACCGGCAGACCGCGTCTGACGCCCTGGCCGCTATCGATTCACGGCCCATTGATCTGCACGCCGGCGAAACCGTACGGGTTGTCTATGAGGTCATCCGCCGGCCGGGCGGAACGCCGCCTGCCGCGGCCGGCGTGGTATCGGCCACGCTGGCGTGGACTCCGGCGGCTACCGGGCCGGACGGCCTGCCCCCCGAGCAGAAGGTGCGGCGGGGACTTGCCGACGGGAATGACGCGATGGCCGACGGCATGCGGGCCGGTCTGCCCTCCCCGCACGGCTGCGAACTACTGCTGGCGGTGGCGCTTGGCGAACTCACCGCATCGTCGGCCCATGCCGAGCCGTGGCGGCAGTCGGCGGCGGAAATGGCGAGGCTCGTGTCCCGTTGGCAGGCCCGTGGCGATCTGACGCCAATAGGAGGGTTGCTCATCGACTGCCTCGAGTTCCAGGGTGTCGTCCCGGAGGCAGCCAGCCGCTGAGACCGCAGGCGCGATTCACCGGTTCGAAGCGGGAGCCGGTTTGACGGCGGTCGCTCGTCTTCCCAGAATGCGGGGGCGGGTTCACAATGACAAGCCGTGATACCCCCTGCTCCTCACGGCAGCGGGATGGTGTCGGCGGAACTCATCGTCTTGCCTGCCGCTGCCCTCGCCCAACCCCTTTACCCCGCGCTTGCCCATCATGATCGCGTCTCTTCGGCGTCTGTGGTTTGTCCTGCTGGCTGGGGGGATGGTCTGTGGAGTGACCGCCGCACGTGGAGTCGCCGCCGATCCGCCGCAGCGCACCACGAAGGACATCGCCACGACCCGGTTGCTCGACGCGCTCGAAGAGCGGCAGATGCCCGATGTTGTGCTCTGGGTGCTCGACCGTGTGGAGCAAGACCCACAGGCTGCGGCCGATTTCAAGACGGAAGTGCCGTTTCGGCGGGCGGCAGCGCTCGTGGCCGTGAACCGCTCGGAGTCCAACGCGGTCAGGCGGGCTGAGGTCTATGACCGTGCAGCACGCGAGATCGATGCGTTCCTGAAGGAGAGCCCTGAAGGCGAGCGGGCGATTCAGGCCTATCTGCAGAAGGGCAACCTGCTCATCGAACGTGGTCGGGCGAAGATCGAGGACTCGAAGCGGCCTGGCCAGGACGCAATAAAAATGCGGGCAGAGGCCCTGCCCTTCTTCGACGCGGCGATCAAGGTCTTGGAGGGGCCTGTTCGCAAGGAGAATGCCCCGATCGATGCCGTGACCAACGCCGAAGACGCAGTGCTCAAACTCCTGCGAGAGGTGGATGCGTCACTGAAGGAGCTGCGTGGTGAGTCGGGTGGCGACAAGACCGACGCCGACAAGGACTCCGGAAAAGACGCCGGCAAGCCGGCACCGAAGTCGAAGAAGCCTGCCAAGAAGCCGGGGGCCGCACGGCTGATGGCCAGCCTGGAAGAGCAGCAGGACGAGCTGCGCGGCTTGCTCCTCAAGACGCGGCTGCTGATCGCAGGTGCCTACTACGAAAAGTCGCGGGCATTGGAGCCGAAGTCGAAGGAATGGGAGGCGGCCCTCACGGAGTCCGCGAAGCAATACAAGGAGCTCTACGAGAAATACCGAAGCCGTGGAGCCGGCCTGTTCGCCCGTTATTACGAGGGCCGAAACTACGTCGCCCTTGGCAAGCGGAAGGAAGCGTTGGCCGCGTTGGCAGACATCCGCGCGCTCGACGGGGACGGTATCGTGCCCAGCCTGAGGGCCAAGGCGATCAATTCCTCGCTCGAGTGCTGGCTGGAGGACAAAAAGTATGACGAGTTCGACGATCGGCTGCTGAAGCTGTCGTTGGCGCCACTCACTCCAGATCGCATCGACAACGACTGGCTCGGGATGAAGTATCGCACCGCCCTGCTGCTCGAGAAGCGGGCCGCGGCCATGCCGGACAAAGACAAGGCGAAACGCGGCCCGCTGCTTCGCGACGCCAAGCGGCTCGCCATGGAAGTGGCCAAGGTCAACAGGGATTTTGGCGCGGAGTCAAAGTCGCTGCTGGCCGAACTTGGCAAGCAGGTGCCGGATGATCTCGACGGCGAGGTGGCGACGTTCGAGGCGGCCATGGATTCAGCGCGGGCAGCCCTCGCTGCCATGCAGGCGCGACAGGCCACGCTGAAGCAGGCCGAAGGGGCGAAGGACGCGGCGGCGATCGCAACAGCCCAGAAGGAATTGGCAGCGGATCGCGCGAAGTCGATCGCCAGCCTGCGGAGGGCCATGCCGTTGGCGGGGGCTGACGACCTCGAGGCACTCAATCAGGCCCGCTCACTGCTTGCCTACGTGTTGTATGCCGACCAGCGGCTTCACGATGCGGCTGCGCTCGGCGATTTTCTTGTCGCACGGTACCCCAGCGCGAAGGGCAGTCAGCAGGCGTCCCGCATCGCCATGGCGAGTTGGCAGCAGTTGCAGAAGCAGCCCGTGGCTGCGTGGGCAGATGAGGCCAAGAGAAAGTGTGTGGAGACAGCCGAGGCGATCATGCGGACCTGGCCCGACCGTCCGGAGGCGGCCGATGCGGCTGTCATTGCCATCGCTGCGGCGACCGAGGATCGCTCGCCAGAGCGGATCGTCGAGATTCTGACGCAGGTGCCGGCGACGTCGCCTCGCCGTGCGGAGGTGCAGCTGCGGGCCGGCGGCGCACTCTGGCGGGAAGTGCAGGAGAAGTCGCGGTTGGACGAGGCCGCGCGTCCACCGGCCGCGACGCTGGCCGGCTGGCGGACACAGGCCGAGAAGGCGATCGACGACGGACTGGCCGGCATCCCAGCCGGCACCGGTCCAGCGGTTGTCAACGTGGCTGCGGCTTTGGCCCGGGCCCAGATGGCGATGGATGATGGCGACAACACGCGGGTGGCCGCCTTGCTCGAACACAAGGACTACGGCCCGTGGACGGTCCTGACCGTCGACAAGGAGGAGTTCAAGCCGTTCAAGGCGGGGCTGCTCGCCACGCCCACGGCCACGGCCGGCCTGCGATATTTCATCGAGACCGAGCAGAGCGACAAGGCCGTGCAGGCCATGAAGAAGCTCGAGGAACTTGCCAGTGCATCTGGTGCGGAGGCGTCTGCCAGGCTGACGTCGATGTATCAGACAATGGGGCGCGACCTGCAGTCGCAGCTCATGAATCTCGCCTCCGGTCCCAATGCTGGCACACCGCAGGCGCAAGCCCGGGCGGCCGCCATCCTGACGGGGTTTGAAAAGTTTCTGGAGGGCGTGGCCAAGGATCCGAAGCTGTCGTCGCAGATGTGGGCGGCAACCACCTATCTCAACCTGGGCTCGGGCGAGGGCACGGGCTCGGCCGTGCCGAAGGCCAAGGCGGACGGCTATCTCGACAGGGCCGCGGCCATCTACGAGGGACTGCTTTCCAAGGGCGGGGCCGAGATCGCCAAGTTCGAGCCCTCGATCCGAGTGAAGATGGCCAACGTCTACCGCGAGCGGGAAAAGTGGGACGAGGCCCAGAAGCACATCGACTGGATTTTGTCAGACAAGAAGCGGCAGAACACGCTCGACTTCCAGTTCCAGGCCGCCGAACTGCTCCAGCAGGCGGGCTCCAAAACGGTCGACAAGCCGAAGCAGGCTGACTATTACGGGAAGGCCATCAGCGGCTACAAACGCCGCGGTGATGCTGGTGAGATCTGGGGCTGGGGCTGGGCCGTCATCTCGAATCGCTTGGAGTCACAGGCGTTTGCGGGATCGGACGAAAAGGCGATGGAAGCCCGGCGGAAGTTTTTTCAGGCCCGCTTGAACGCAGTGAGGTGCCGCATGGAGAAGGCAGAGGCCCTGCCGCAAGAGCGGGAGAAGGAGCTGCAGAAGGCGTTCGAATACATCGACCTGACCTATAAAATGCATCCCGATCTTGGCGGGCCCGACACGAGAAAAGCCTTCGATAAAATTCTGAAGGAGATCGAGAAGCGGCAAAACAAGCCTCCGCGGGGGGTCGACGGCCTGAAACAGGCTGCCGAAGCGGCCGCGGGGTGAGTGGAATCGGAGTGAGATGCCGGTATGACAAACAGCAAGGCCGGAGCAAACCATTCAGGCACGGATTCAAGAATGAACAACACCATGACAACGAGCGACATCAAGGGAAACGGTTGCAGGCGACGGGCTTGGGCGACGCTGTTGGCCTGCTGCGCGACGGGGTGCGTTGCGCTGGCGGCGGCTCCCGGAACTGCGTTCGGGCAGGCCGCAGACAGGGTGAGCCTTGTCGGTGGCGCGAGCGTCGCGGGCAAGGTCGTCTCGGTCTCCCCGGCCGATGTCGACGTGGAGAATAGCGACGGCGAAACCCA
>CANHYS010000211.1 GCA_947464585.1 Planctomycetaceae bacterium
CGTTGCAGCGGCATGTGGGTGAGCAGGCGGTTCGCGGGATCGGCCTCGATGGCGCCGGGCGGCGGCACGCTCGCGGTCTGGTAGGCCTGCGTGCCGACGATCTCACGAATCAGCTGCTTCAACGACCAGCCCTCCGCGACAAACCTCGCGGCGAGATGATCGAGCAGCTCCGGATGGCTCGGCTGCTCGCCGGTGGCGCCGAAGTTGTCGACCGTGGCGACGATGCCGCGGCCGAAGAGCCAGCTCCAGACGCGGTTGACCAGCACGCGGGCGGTGAGTGGATTGTCGGCCGACGCGATCCGGGCGGCGAGCAGCAGCCGGGCAGGCGTGTCGCCGGGATGGCTCGCGTCGCGATCAAGCACCTCGAGATACCGTCGGGGGGCGATGTCACCGGGCTGCGACGGCTGCCCCCGCTTCTGCACGGCCGCATCGAAGCCCGGACCCTCCGAGGCCATCGTGGCCGCTCGCCGGAACTTCGGGATGCCCTCTTCGATCTGCCGATACTCATTGACGAGCAGCGGAATCGAGTCGCCCAGTGCATGGATGTCGTTGCGCAGGATGCCATTGGCAAGCAGCCAGTTGAGCAGGTCGGCCTGCACGGTCGTGGCCTTGCCATGCTGCCAGGCATCGATCGCGGCCATGCAGACGGCAGCCCACCGAGTGGCGATCGTCTGTGGCGACTCGGCCACGCCCGCCTCGCCGCCAACGAGCATGAGCGGCAACTGCAGTTCGTCCTCCGGCGGCTTGGGGCCGTCGTGGGCGATGACGCGATCGACAGAGAACCAGGAACGGCCCGCGTGGTCCGTCTTCGCGATGTTGAAAAACTTCCCGCCCCCTTCGGACCGACGGAAGTGGGCCACATCATTCTTGGTGAGGATCTCCAGATACGAACGTCCTCCCTGCCAGGTGGCCTGATGGCCGACCGGCACGGTCACCCATGTCGGAAACCGCGACTCGAAATGCCGCACCTTCGAGCCATGGGCGACGTTTTCCATCTGCTGGAAGTTGTGCTGGATGAGGCGGACGTGGGCGGCATCACCACCGGCCACACGGAGGCTGATGAACTTTGTGCCAAGCGGAAAATCGTCGGAGCGGACGATCGCACCGTGCTTGCGGGAGAGCCGGTCGGAGCAGAGGCCGGGCGGCACGAACCGGTCGACGACCGTGTCGCCGGCTGCGGCCAGCGCGATGTCGCCGGATGCGGCGGGGAGCGTGTCGGGGAGTGCGCCGCTTGCATGCCATGGGCGATCCGGTTGGCTCAAGTCGGCGAGCGTGCGAAACCCTACAGCGTTGCGGCCGGCCCGGGCCGCCGCCTCACCGCGCAATTCGGTCGCCGCGGCCGCGAATGCCGCTCCGAAGGCCGCGTCGCCATCGGCTCCACCTCGCCCGCCACCAGCGGCAGCCTGCGCGGCCCGTGCCTTCCAGATCGCAAACAGCGGGTCATCGAGTGGCACCTGCTGGCGGTTCAACACCGCCGTGATCCGGGCAGCCGCATCACCGGCGGCTCCGCTCTCCACCGCGGCCGGCCCGCCGACAAGCTGGCTGGCCAACGCTGTGGCCGATCGGACGATGTCGTCCGACCACTGCTGGGCCAGGGCGGAGGTGATGTCGGACTTGAGCGACTTGAGCCGGGCGACACCGGTCTGCTTGACCGCCTCGTCGTCGATGATCGCCTGCGTCTGCCGTGAACTGGCGAGGATCCCGAAGAGTCCGTAGTAATCCCGCGTGGAGATGGCGTCGAACTTGTGGTCATGGCAGCGGGCGCAGGCGATCGTCAGCCCCTGAAACGCCTTGCCGAGCGTGTCGATCTGGTTCTCGATCATCTGCGCCTCTTCGAGGGCGACGTCGGTGGCCGTGGAAGAGATCTCCATCACCCGCTGGCAGCCGGTACCGAGAATGGCCTCGTTGATCCGGAGCACGGGGTTGTGCCGGGGTGGCAGGAGATCACCGGCCAGATGCTCGGCAAGCAAGCGATCGTAGGGCACGTCGGCATTAATCGCCCGGATGACGTAATCGCGATACCGCCAGGCGTCGGGGATCGGATAATCGCGGACATAGCCGCCGGTCTCGCCAAACCGCATCAGGTCGAGCCAGTATTCGGCCCAGTGCTCGCCGAACGCCGGGCTCTGGAGCAGTTCGTCCACGAGCTTGGCCGAGGCATCGGGACTCGGATCGTTCACAAACGCTGCCACCTCCTCGGGCGTGGGCGGCAGGCCGACGATCGCGATCTTCAGCCGGCGGATGATCGTGGGGCGGTCGGCCGGCGGCGCGGGCTCGAGTCCGCGGGCGATTATTTTTTCGAGCAGGAAGCGGTCGATCGACTGGGCGAGCCAAGCCCGATGCGGCGAGTCGGTCGGCAGCGGCACCTCGGGAACGGAAACCGTGGCGACCGGCTGCCACGCCCAGTGCGTCCGCCGCGCGGCGAGCTTCGCCGCCCAGGCCTCGGCGCTGGCCGCCTGCGGCGTAGGCGGCGCGTCGGGCAGGCCGGGCAGGCCGCTCGCGATCCATCGCTCGAAATCCGCAATCACCGCGTCAGGCAGCTTGTCGGCGCCCTGCGGCATCTCCCGGTCTCTGACCTCGTGGCGGATCAGCCTCACGAGCAGGCTGGCGGAGGGCTGCTTCTCGTCGATGAGCCTGCCGCTTTTGCCGCCCGCGTCGAACCCCGCGCGGGAGTCGAGCCGCAGGCCCCCTTCGGCCGCATCGCCGGCATGGCACTCGTGACAGTGCTCGACGAGCACCGGCCGGATCCGCGATTCGAAGAACTCGGCGCCGTCCACGCCCACACCCACGGCTGTGGCGACACGGCAGGGCATCGCCAGACTGATCACCAGGGCGACCGCCACGCCGATGACCAAGAGCATCCGTCGGGGACGTGCTCCACCGTCATTCATCGCAACCACATGTCGTGAACGCAGGTGCGATCCCATGGCTCTCACCGAGAGGAACTGAACCGCGACCACACAAGCCGCCGCCTGAGACAAATGGTCGGCAGGCAGACCAAACTTCTATAGACTTCGATTCTATATATTTAAATTGCCGCACTGCATTATGTCAACGCATGGCTCGCGAGCATGGCCCCATAGGCCTTGATACCCGCCAGAAAATCAAGAACATCATCCGGTCGACAGCCCCAGCCTTTCCGCTTTCATAGACCTTTTCGGTGACGCGGATCGCCACCCTTTTGTACGGAGAGCCCCCATGAAAATCGTCCGCTTCGAGTCCGCCGGTGCCACCCATCTGGGAAGCCTCCACGCCGACGGCCGCGTGACGATTCTGGAAGGAGAGTTGTTCGGCCCGCTCCGCGACACCGGCACCGTCGCCAAGGTCGACAAACTGCTCGCGCCGCTCGAGCCCCGCGACATCCTCTGCATCGGCCTCAACTACAAGGCTCACGCCGCCGAGAGCAACGCGGCCCCACCGGCCCACCCGGTGCTCTTCCTCAAGAACTCGGGCACCCTGCAGAACCCCGGCGATCCGATCGTGCTGCCGCGAAAGCTGCGGAGCGACGAGGTCGACTACGAGTGCGAACTGGCGGTCGTGATCGGGAAGACCTGCCACAACGTCAGTCGGGCCGACGCCCTGAAGCACGTGCTCGGCTACACCTGCGCCAACGACGTGTCGGCCCGCGACTGGCAGCGCAACGGCGGCGGCGGCCAGTGGTGCCGTGGCAAGACGTTCGCCACGTTCTGTCCGCTGGGGCCGAGCATCGTCACCACCGACGAGATCCCCAATCCCAACAAACTCTCGATCCGCACGGTGTTGAACGGCGAGGTGATGCAGGACTGGAACACCGACGACATGATCTTCGACGTGCCGGCGATCATCGAGTTCATGTCGGCGAGCATGGTGCTGCGGCCCGGCACGGTGATCCTCACTGGCACGCCTCATGGCGTCGGCTTCGCCCGTAAGCCGCCGGTGTTCATGAAGGCCGGCGACACGGTGACGATCGAGATCGAGAAGATCGGCAGCCTCACCAATCCCGTGGTCGAGGAACGGGTGTAGGAAGTCTGGTCTATTCGTAGATCGGAAAAAACGTGCCGAACGCGCGTTCGCAGAAGTCGCCTGGGTCGTTGAACCGACGGCCGCAGTCGAGCGAAGAGATCGCCTGCATCTGCTCGGCAGAGAGCGTGAACTCACACGCCGCCAGATTTTCCCGGAGCCGCTCCGGGCGGGATGTCTTCGGAATCACGGACGTGCCCCGCTGGATGCCCCACCGCAGCACGACCTGCGCCGGCGTGCGGCCTACCGCGGCGGCGATGCCCCTCACCACCGGATGCTCCAGCACCGACTCCGCGGCAGTCGCCATCCCGAGTGGCACATAGGACGGCGCGCCGAGCGGCGAAAACGCTGTCACCGCGATCGAGGCTTCACGGCAGAACCGCAGCAGTTTCTCCTGCGTGAGAAACGGGTGAAGTTCCACCTGCAGGACGGCCGGTCTGAGCCGCGCCACCGCGAGCAGGTCGCGGACCAGGGCGACGCTCGAGTTACACAGGCCGATCCGTCGGACAAGGCCGGCCGAGACGAGATCCTCCATCGCCCGCCAGGTGTCGGCCAGCGGCACGGCGATCGGCTCCATGCGGGGCGCGTTGGCAGCCGGATCGTGGGTCCATTCCGGCGGGTAACGAGTCTCGAAGGGCACGTACTTGAGCGCGATCGGAAAGTGCACGAGATAGAGATCGAGATGGTCGAGCCCGAGATCCCGGAGCGACCGTTCGACCGCTGGCCTGACATACTGCGGCTCGTGGTACGTGTTCCAGAGTTTCGACGTGACCCAGAGGTCATCCCGGCGGCAGAGCCGCTTGGCCAGCGCGGAGCGGATGCCCTGCCCCGCCTCGACCTCGTTGCCGTAGTCGCAGGCCGAATCGATGTGCCGATAACCGACGCGGATCGCCTCCTCCACGATCGCAGGGGCGTCGGGACGGGCGATCTTCCACAGGCCAAGCCCCATGGCAGGAGGCGTATTTTCGACGGGAATTCGTGCTATTGGCATCGGCATAACGCACCAACTGGGGTTGTTTCAGTGGCAATTCCCGGGATTGTAGCCGGTTGGAGCGACGTTGCTTTCCGTCTGAGCGTCGCCTAGAGTGAGGATGTTGGTTTGAGACGATGCTATGTCGCGCGTGGGCCGAAAGGCCGTTGCAGCCGCTTCTTTATCCTCGCCCTTACCCTCTGGCGGGCTGCCACTTTCTGGCCCTTTCGACGTGACCCCGAAAGCATCTTTGGGTCATCGGTAG
>CANHYS010000212.1 GCA_947464585.1 Planctomycetaceae bacterium
ATTCCTCGTGCAGCGATCGGCCGACTGCCGCCTTGAACCGTGATTCGAGGCTGGTCCGCGAGAGGCCCACCGCTGCGGCAAGCGCCTCGACGGCCGGCCTCATCCACGGGGTGCGTCGCAGGGCATGCAAGGTTTCGACCACGGCGGGGTCGCTCGTCGCCAGCGTGTCGGTCGACGCTCTCGCCACGACGCCGATGGGCGGTACGACGATCCGCTGCGCGTGAGCCTGACTACGGTGTGGCTGGCCGCGGCGGCCACGTCCGGCCGATGCCTCCTGAGCAGGCTGCATCAGCCGGTCGAGCGTGGCCGCCGCCTCGTAGCCGATCCTCCTGGCCGCCTGATCGATGCTCGACAGCGGCGGGTCGGTGAGTTCGCAGATCATCTCGTCGTTGTCGACGCCGAGCACGGCCACGTCGTGCGGCACCCGCAGGCCGAGCGTGCGGCAGGCTTCGAGCACATGCCGCGCCCGCACGTCGTTGCAGGCCATCAGCCCAAGCGGCTTCGGAAGTTGGGAGAGCCAGCGGATGAGTTCGCCCTGCAGATCAGCCCAGCGGCGGGCATTGCCATGGCGACCCGAAAAGGCGTGGCAGGGTCGCTTGGCCCGACCGCAGGCCTGGGCAAAGGCGGCCGACCGCTCCTCCGACCAGCCGCTCGTCGCTGTCCGCGGATAGCCGCAGAAGGCGAGTGTCTCGAAGCCGCAGGCGAGCAGGTGCTCCGCACCGAGGTGGCCGATGACCTGATTATCGGTATAGATGTAGGGAATACCCGACGATGCCTCATGCCAGCCGTAGCCGCCGCCGACGCCGACCACCGGGATGTCGAGGCCGCGAATCGCCGTGGCCACGCGGCGGTCATCGAAGTTCGCGATGATCCCCTGCCCGTGCCAGCGGGCCAGATCGGGCAGTTTCTGCAGCGGATCCTCCTCGACGTAGAGGCTCCACTGGGTCCGCTCCCGCGCAAACGTCGCCACGCCTGCGATGATCAGCCGGTCGTATGGCCGGGCTGCATCGAGGATGACGGCGACGAGCGGAGCGGCTGGCATGGGCGAACCCGTTGCAGATGGACGCATTCACCGGCTGACGCACGGACACGGACATCAGGCGGAGAGCAGGTGTTCAAGCACGAGCCGCTCGAGCGCCTCGTAATCGCGGGCGGCGATGCACTGCTGGGCTGTCGTGGCGGGGAACGACCGCACCTTCTCGACCAGCCGCAGGAACACCGCCTTGCTCGTGGCCAGATGGGCCGTGGCAGACTCTGCCTTCTGCGTCCGCTGCGCCTTCACGTCGAAGCCGACGAATGCTCCCGAGGCGGCGTAGTTGGCCGATTCCAGCACGCGGACCTGATCGAAAGCGCCACGGAGATTGGCCGCACCGAAGACCTTGTCCTGGTCGAACTTGAGCCCGTTCTGGTCGTTGAGGTGCACGCTCCAGAGCTTGCCGGCGGCCAGCGCGAAGCCCATCTCGTCGGAGGGATCGAGGCCGGCCAGAATGGCGTGAGCCGATTCGATCAGCACGCCCACCCGCGTGGGATCCATCGATCGGGCCCCGAGTGAGAGCGCATGGCCGATCGTCGGCACAAAGGCGTGGTCGACCGGCTCGTTCGGCTTCGGCTCGATGGCGATTCTCACCTTCGGGCTCGCCGACAGGATCGCGTTGATTGCGTCGAGCATCTGCTGTGAGGCCTCGATCGGGTTTTTGCTCTCGCGGACGGAAGTGCCCTCGCGAGCAGGCCACATCACGATCAGATCGGTGCCCAGGGCCAACGCCACGTCGACCGCCCGCTTCGACCGATCGATCGCCCACTTGCGTGCGGCGGGGTCGTTGCTCGTGTAGCCACCGTCGATGCCGTGGGGATGCTCCCAGAGTCGCGGTGCGACAAACTCGGGGGTCAGCCCCATGTCGGCGAGCTTGCGCCGCATCGCCTCGGCCTCGTGAACGATCTGGCTCGGGGTGAGGTTTTCGAGATCGGGCACGGCATCGTCGTCGTGAAACTGGATCCCCTCGAACCCGAGAGCCACTGCCGCCTTCAGGACGTCGTCAAACGCTACCTGCGGTCGCACGGGCGGGCCAAATGGGTCGGCACCGCGGCTGATGTTCCAGGGACCGATCGAGAAGCGATACGAGGCAGCAGCCATGGCGAGAGAATCTCCGACGGGAGGAACGGACTGGTTTGTCTGCGGGAGGACACGCTATCCACGAGGGTCGAAAGACTATCCCGCCAGGTTTATGCTCTTTCGTAAATGTTTTATGCTTTAACGAGTCGGCTGGCCACCGTCGCACGCGGGTCGGGTAGCATGGCCGCGTCTGACCGCCGCCCTGGAGCCATCGCCATGCCGTCAAAGCAGCCCGAGAAATCGCTCGACCTGAAACTGGCCCGCATTGTGGCCAGTCCCGCCTGCCAGGACTTTATTCTGGCCGATGCCAAGGATGCCGACATGGCGTTCGGGCTGGCCTCGCCCGGTCTGGCTCCGGGCGGAAAGCCCGGTACTGGACCGTTCCGGTCGATCAGCGAGTATCGCGACTCCATTCGCGAGATCGTCGGGCAGGGGCTCGTCGACATCATGCTCATGAGCGCGAGCACGAGCGAGATCTTGGCGATCGAGGAGGGGCTGTTCGTCGCGAGTCACGTCACGCCCGCCGTGCGGATGAACGACACGACCGACATCTGGCTTGCCACCGGCACCGGCGGCTACGGCCGCGAGCCCGCCCTGCCCTTCTCCACGACGACGATTTCGCAGGCGCGGTGTGGCCGGATCGATGCGGTGCATGACACGTTGCACACGGATCAAACCCGCGGCGCGAACCTCGGCCTCTTTTCCCTCACGCTCAACGACGATGCCACGCTCGATCGAGCGATGCTCACGGCCTACCGCGACTTCCGTATCGAGGCCGAGCGGAGCGGCTTCCGCCATTTTCTGGAGGTGTTTTTCCCGAATGCGCTCGATCGCGTTCCCGGGAAGCCCACGGGCGAGAAGCCCCGGGACATCGCGAGGTTCCTCGCCGACCACGTCGTGCGATGCCTGGCGGGAGTGCCGCGGGCGGGCAGGCCGATCTTCCTCAAGATTCCGTACCTCGGGCCCGAGGTCACAGAGCAGTTGGCGGCTTATGACCGGTCGGTCGTCGTGGGCATCCTGGGTGGTGGCGCCGGCACGACGCACGACGCGTTTGGCCTGCTCGCCGACGCGAAGCGGCACGGGGCGCGGGTCGCGCTCTTCGGCCGCAAGATCAACGCGGCCGAGCACCAGCTCTCGTTCGTGAAGTTCCTGCGGCTGGTGGCCGACGGTGAACTGGCAGCGGACGAGGGTGTGAAGGCCTACCACGGCGAGCTGGCGAAGCTCGGCATCCGTCCGCACCGCTCGCTCGAGGCGGACCTCGCCCGCAGTTCCACGGCATCAGCCTACGGCGGGTGAGCGACGGTGGGTCAGTGCGGAGTCGCCCGACCGGCATGGCGCTGCCGATACTGCTGCGGTGGCAGGCCCGCGTGCCTGCGGAATGCCCGGGTGAAGTGGGCCTGGTCGTAGAAGCCGCAGTCGCTCGCGATCCGCCCGATCGGTTCGTTCGTCTGTTCGAGTCGGCGACGGGCCATCGTGAGCCGGGTATAGAGGATGTAGTCGCCTGGACTGATGTTGAATAGCCGACGAAACTCCCGTTGCAACTGGCTGACCGACAGCCCTGCTCGCCCGGCGAGGTCGGCGCAGGCGATCGGCCGGCTGTAGTGTGCGATCACGTATTCGAGCGCCGGCGTCAGCCGCCGGTATTCCTCCGGCGCGTTGCCGGCGTGGTCGTACGGCCTGAGGATTCCGGCTAGTCCCGAGACCTGGCCGCGGGCATCGAAGAGCGGGATCTTGGTGCAGAGATACCAGCGGGGCATGCCCGTGTGATCCGGCACGAGCCATGATTGGTCGCGGAGCGGCCTTGCTGACCGCATCACCTGCCGATCCTCAGCGACATACTGCGCGGCGAGCGCGGGCGGGTGGAAGTCGGCGTCGCCCTTTCCGACGATGTCGGCGACCGTGCGGCATCCGTGCATCGTCAGCCAGGCGGCGTTGCAGCCGGTGAAGCGGCTCTGACGGTCCTTCACGAACAGGAAGACGTCGGGGATAGCGTCGAACAACCGGAGGATCTGTTCGGCCTGCGAGGGCATCGACGGGGTGGGGCGTGGGGATCTCACCATGCGTCTTAAATACAAAAGGTTGCCGCGACCGTCAAATGACACGGATGTTCCTCGCTGGCTATGATCAGAGAGTACGATTTGCAGGCGGTTTTCGCGGCATCCCCGACGGCATCCCCGACAAGGAGGCTCCCGTGTTTGAATTCCAAGTGGCGAAGCCCAATGAAAAGGCCCTGCTCTGCGGATCGGGTCCCAGCCGCCGGGATTTCCTTCAGGTGGGGGCGCTCGCGGCGGCGGGGCTCTCGCTGCCGCAGTATGTGCGGGCGGCAAGCGAGGGGAAGGTGCGGCCGGGCCACGAGAATCGCTCGTGCATCATGATCTTCAATCTCGGTGGTCCGAGCCAGCTCGACCTCTGGGACATGAAGCCCGACGCGGCCGCCGAGATTCGCGGGCCCTTCAAGCCGATTCGGACGAAGACCGACGCGTTCGAGATCTCGGAGTTGCTGCCGAAGCACGCCGCCATCGCCGACAAGTTTTCGCTGGTGCGGTCGTGCCGGCACGACGGTGCGGCCGTGCACGACGCCGGCTGGCAGATGATGCAGACCGGTCGGCGGTTCACCGGTGGCATCCAGACGCCCCATGCCGGCAGTGTGTCGTCGTATTTGCTGGGCCGGCGGACCGACCTCCCGCCGTTCGTCGTACTGCCGCAGCTGATGGGCCGTGGCGGCGGCAATCTCCCCAATGGTCAGGCGGGAGGCTTTCTCGGCAAGGCCCAGGATCCGTTCGCGCTGATGGCCGATCCCTCGCAGCCCAACTTCCGCGTCCCCGACCTGCTGCCGCCCGATCAGATCAGTGTGGCCCGTCTCGACCGTCGCCGGAAGATGCGGGAGATCGTCGAAGGGGCGGCGAAGGAGTTTGAGGCGAGCGAGGATGCCCGTCTGCTCGACGAGAACTTTCATGCCGCCTACCGGATGATGACGAGCACGCAGGCGCGGGAGGCCTTCGACCTGTCGAAAGAGCCTCAGGCGGTTCGTGATCGCTACGGCATGAACCGCTTCGGCCAGTGCTGCCTGCTGGCACGGCGGCTGGTCGAGAACGGTGTGCGGTTTATCACGATC
>CANHYS010000213.1 GCA_947464585.1 Planctomycetaceae bacterium
CTCGATGCGCCCCTGCTGATAGGGCTCGACACCATCCCGGTAGGCGGCCGACCAGACCGGCCACATCACCAGCGCCGAAAGAAAGAGGGCCAGCGACGTGAGAATCTGGTTCGAGGGAAGCTGCGGCGTGCCGAGCCCCTGCCGGACCAGCGTCAGCACGATCGACATCCGCACGAAGCAGGTGGTCATCAGCAGCACTGCCGGCGCCAGGCTCGCGACGCCGAACATAACCGCGGCGGAGAGCGTGGCGTCGAGTGAGCGGGTGCCGAGGAGTTTCGTGAGCATGCCGGAGACCGCCGTGGCATCGCCGCGGGCGGCCGGCCGCGGGGCAGACATCGCGGGCTGGTCGGGCATGGGAGACGGTGCGATCGCGGTCACGGCCGCCGGCTCGGCCGCGGCCGCGGCGGACGGCAGCGCGGCCGGCTCGAGACCGACACTCGCGGGCTGGATGGCCTGCGCGGCTGCTTCTCCGGCAACCACCGGCCACGCGGTCACCGCGGCCATCACCATCATGACCGGCACGAGGAGCATGCGAGCCGCTGTTCGGAGGAGGATCATGCCGCCTCCCCGCCGGTGCGGGCTGCCGTCGCCGGCAGGCTCTGCGGCGCGACGCTCCGCGCTGGTGCCGCAGGGCGAATGGGCGGGTGGACGCCGCGGCAGGCGGCGGCGATGCAGGCTGTGGCCTGCGGGTCGGTGAGTTCGGCAAGTGTCTGGCAGCCGGCAGCCGACACGCCGACAAGCAGCGTCTTGGGGCCGAACCGCACGATCCGCACGGCATGCTGGCCACCGAGCGAACCTTCACCCAGCACCTCGAAGACATCCGGAGGCAGAACGCTCGCCCGTCGCCTGTTGAACGCCGTAGCGGCCGCCAGCACCCCGAAGGCGGCTGCAATCGCGCCCAGCAGCTTCCAGTCGGTGAGTTGGCCAGACCGGGCTGCAGCGCCGGTCAGGCCCATGGCAACGTCGGCTGCAGCGGCATCGCCATGGGAGTCGAGCGGCAGAGCGGGAAGAACCTGCGGAGCACCGCTGTCACCGCTGCCGATGCCAGCGCGCCGGGCTGGCGCGAGAGAAGACGACGCGGCGGTCTGCAACGAAACCGTTTGCGGCTGGTCGATGGAGGATGCTGCCTCGGACAAAAACGCTTCCGGCAGCGGCGCGACGGCGGCAGTGGGTTCCAGACCTGCTGCCCGCACCGGAGCACCACAGACGCTCACCGCGAGGATCAAGGCTGCCGCGCGGCTGATCCCGAAGCCACTCGAGGACTGTCCGGGCATGCCGCCACCGGCCACGGCGTCGGTGGCGTGGGCCTCGCCTGCATCAGACCAGTCGATCCGCGGCGGCTGCAGGCCCTGCCGCGGCAACCGGCCCACCGGTGAGGGATCACGACGGCCACCGGCCCACCAGAGAAACCCGGCGAGCAGACCCACACAGACGCTGGTGGCCGCCAGCCAGACCTGACGCGGAATCTCGCCGAAGCGTCCGGCGATCACGGCGGCGACGACGGCATCGGCAGTCAGGGGAGCGGGAATTGTCCGCGCTGCGGTCGCAAGAGCGGCTGGGGCAGCAGAAGACCGGCTGGCTACCGTGCCCCGGACAGCCGACTCACGGCGGGCCAACGAGTTGGAGGCAACGGGAAAGCTGGTGACCATCACCCGCCGCCGGGTTGGATCACGGGTCGCCGGCAGCAGGCTTTGCACATGGCGACGAATCCTCTCGGTCTCCTGGGCCTCGATCGCTATCGGCTGAAGCACTGGCTGGCCGGCCCGCTCCTCCGCCGCCCGGCAGGCTGCCTGGAAATAGCTGTCGGGCACCGCGATCGAGACGTGGATCGCCTCGGGCGTGTCGGTCGCCGCCGCTCGCGCCGGTGCGGGCTGCGCGAGTGCGGGAGACGGTGGGGGCGACGCGACGATGATCGCCGAACGGAGTCGAATCTCGGCGGGCGCGTTGGCATCGGCGGATTTCTGAACCGGCCCCGGAGCGGTGGCATCGATGTCGGCAGGATGAGCGACGTGCATCTCTTCAGGCCGGGGAGCCAGCGGCGCCGCCTCGGAATCGTCCAGACCGAACTCCACCGACACGTCGACGGTGGCTCCCTTGAGGAACGCCAGCGACTGCCGCACCTTCGTGGCCAGGTGGTGCTCGTGCGCGATCTTTCTGGCGAGCGCCGGATCGGCTCCCGCGAGCACCGCCGCCTCACGGTCCTCAACCGACTCCAGCGGCCCGGCATACACGCGACCGCTCCGCAGGTCGGTCACTGCCACGCGTTCCGGCGCGAGTCCGGCGATCGATGCGCTGACGAGCACGCGGATCGCCTGCACGCGGGCCGGGTCGAGTTCCATGTCGGGCTGGGTGCGGACGTTCACGCTGGCGGTCTTCGCCGGACCGCCGCCCTCGAGGCTGTGATGGCTCTCGGTGTCGTAGAGCACCGCGGCCCGCTCGATGCCGGGCATCGAGCAGATGACAAGCGATAGTTCCTCCTGCGTCGCCACCCGCAGCAGTTCGCCCTGCACCGCCCTGCTCTGCCAGGGACTATTTTTCTCGAGGGCACGGCGGAGGCTGCCGCCAAACTCCCGCGGCAGCGCCTCGGCATCGACCAGCGCCCGCATGTAGGCGCTCTGCCGACTGCGTGGCACCCAGACCCGGCCGCCATCGGTGCGATGGTCGGTGAGTTGGGCCCGATCGAAGGCCGCCTCCATGATCGCCATCTCGGACGACGGGAGTGCCATGCCGGCGAGCAGTTCGACCTCTTCACTCGTTGGCCGGTCGCGCAGCAGCCAGCCAGCCCAGCCGATCGACGCGGCGACGAGTCCCAGCGCGACGATCTGGGCCGGCGTGATGGCCAGAAGGCGGTCGCGGGACGATGGCGAGGGTTGCTGTGCGTCCATGCACTGCCCTTCGTGACGGGGGAACTGAAGCGGTTGGAAGAGAGGCGGATGTGGTGCGTGTCAACGCGGCGGAACGATCGGCACAGGACTCGGTGGCGGGCGGAGGTGCCGTCAGGCGGCCAGCCGTTGGGCCTGCCGACACGGCAGCCTCAACGTGATGGCCACGCCACCCTCCGGGCAGTTGGCGGCGCTCAGCGTGCAGTCGATTCGCGCGGCGGCCGCACGCACTGCAGCCAGCGCCAGACCGGCTCCCTCCGGTGTGTCGCCTGAAGCGTGCAGGCCATTGCGAGCGGGATCATTGAGCCATCTCCTGACAGGGTCGGACAGCGCCGGTCCGGAGTCTGCGACCTCGATCTCGATCGCATCGCCCACGTCGATGCTGGTGATCACCACCTCGCGGATCGCCAGTTGCTGGCGGCTGTCGGGCGGCTGCGTGGCCGACTCAAACGCCCGGCGGACGAGCAGTTCCAACGCCCGACGGATCGATGTCTGCTCAAGGAGGAGGGCCTGCTCGTGATGTGATGACACATCGAGCGTGACTGCCACCGGCAGGCGGCCCTGCTCGCGACGAACGCGAACGCAGTCCGCGAGGATGGTCGAGAGCAGCCCCTGCGAATGCAGTGGAGCATGCGAATGCCGTGTTGAAGAACGATGGTGGTCGAATGAAGGCGTCATGATGTGGCGGCGATTACGACGCAGAGAGCGAATGGATGGCGGCGGGGGTTCCACAGACCTCGTCCATGACCCACCGATTCACGTCGGCGAGAACCGCCTTGGACAGGTCGTTGCTGCCGGGATAGATCCGCATGGCAAGCGCCGCACCGGCGGCATGAAACAGGCGGAGCGTGTGATCGGTATGGGCTGCCTGCTCCATCACGCTCGACCGCCGGCAGCAGTACAGCATGGGGAGGCGACGCACGTCGGCCAGCTGCGAAAACAGCGACTCGTTCAGCGGGAATGGACCGCTCAACGAGATGACGCCGGCAAACTCCCGCGGATGCCGGCAGGCGATGCGAAACGCATCGGATCCGCCCGTGCCCTGCCCCACCAGGAAGATGCGATCCGGATGGATGGCAATGCGATCGCAAACCCGTTCGATCGACCGCCAGACAGCCTCGTCGAGGCCCATGGAGGGCGATTCGTTCGGGCCGATAGCTGGCTGGACGGCGACGAAGTTGCGGAGGCTCACCCGCGGCATCACCTTGCCAAGATCAAAGGGTTTTTTCCGGCGTGAAGCCTCTGGCGAACCGGGGAGCCAGACCAGGAGCGGATAGTCATAGCCGGGCTCATGACCGAGCGGCGTGAACAGACGGTCGTCGCCCAGCCACTCCGATGCCAGGCATGGCGGGTGGGCGTCGGTGCCGCCTGCGGCCGCCCGTCGGCGATCAGAGCCAGCCCGGGAGTGTCGTTTCGGAAGGCGACTGTTCATCGGGCACCTCGGCGGCTCGTGTCGGGCTCATGCCAGAAGCGGGTAAAACCACGTCTGACCCCTGGTTTCTCCAGGCCCGCGGTTTGTAGCCGAACGCTCCCACCCCAGCAACGGCAGGATCAGACCACACCATCGCCGGCGCAGACGGGGCAAGAGAGGCAAGCTGCGATCGCGCAAAACATGGTGGCGTGACCGTTCGAGAACGAATATCAATCGAATAAAAGCCCCCGGCGGAAGCCGGGGGACTCCGGGTGCGAACACCACCCAACGTGCCATGTTGTTCCGGGATCGCCCAACGACCCGGTGTCCCCGGACTTCAGTCCGGGGCTTATTGTCAAACGGGCGCCAGGCCGCGAACACCGACGTCCGGTCACGCTGGATTGTGGCCGGTGAGCCGGTCCATCACGCCGACGAGTTCCTTCACCGCGGCGATGCTCTTGTCGAGCGCGGCACGCTCATCAGGCAGCAGCTTGAGCTCGATGATCTTCTCCACGCCGCCGCTGCCGAGCACCACCGGCACGCCCACGAAGTAGCCGCCGACGCCGTATTCCTTGTTGCAGTAGGCCGCGCAGGGCACGAGCCGCTTCTTGTCCTTGACCACGGCCTCGACCATCTGCGTGGTGGCCGCGGCGGGGGCGTAGTAGGCACTGCCGGTCTTGAGCAGACTCACGATCTCCGCGCCGCCGTTGCGGGCCCGGGTGACGATCGCGTCGAGCCGATCGGAGGTGATCAGTTGCGTCACCGGGATGCCCCCCACGCTCGTGCAACTGGGAATCGGCACCATCGTGTCGCCGTGGCCGCCGAGCAGCATGGCGGAGATGTCCTCCACGCTCACGCCCAACTCCATCGCCAGAAAGGCGCGATAGCGGGCCGTGTCGAGGATGCCAGCCTGCCCGATCA
>CANHYS010000214.1 GCA_947464585.1 Planctomycetaceae bacterium
ATCTTCTTGAAGCCGGCGACGCAGTTGTCAGCACCTTCTTCGAGGGAAATCTCGCCGCTCTTCGGATCATCGGCATCCCGCCACTTGTAGCCGTTGAAGGCGATCACGGAGGGAAAGCCGGCCGCGGCGCAGGCATCGATCATCTTCGTCGTGGACGCGATCACCTGATCGTGATACCGCGGGTTGTTGAAGCCCTTCATGAAGG
The DNA here is from genome assembly GCA_947464585.1 of Planctomycetaceae bacterium. The sequence goes on from CANHYS010000214.1 coordinate 206, forward strand.
GTGCGCCCGGCATGCCGTTGGGGGCCAAGGCACAGACGAGCCCGTGCTTCTTGAGGGTTGGCCAGGTCTCCGGGTCGGCCAGCTCGATCGATTCGCAGCCGAGTTCCTTGGCGACCTGGCACATCTTCTCGGTGTCCCACTTGTCGCCGGCGACGTTGAAGCACCAGTAGACGATCGAATGGTGGATGTGGCCCTTGAGCTTGGTCATTGCAGGAACTCCTTCAGCAGCGTGAGAGAAAGCGAGAGGCGACGCGACGGCGGCGCCGATGGCGGAAGCGGTCTGGATGGCCCGACGTCGGCTGATTTGGCCGGATCGGCTGTTGGACTGCGCATCGAGCTGGGAATCGTGCACGGAATCGGTCATGGGTACGAACTCGTGGATGGTCAACCGTGTTGGCGTTGCCATGATACGGATTGGGACTGCCCGCCGCACGGAGGTACATTAACCGCTGTCTTCCACTCCCGAAAGGGTCGCCATGCCAGTCTCGCACACACGGTCATCCTGCGGCGTCTGCCGCCTCCTGCTGACGGCGTTCGTCGCCGCCATGGCCGCGGATGCCAGCCGCGCCGTCACGGCCGAGCCGCCAGCTCCCGCCGTCTCCAGCTCAACCGGAACTTCTTCCTCTGGGCCTTCCTGGTCGCTCCGCGATGGCGACCGGGTTGTCTTCCTCGGCGACACGTTCGTCGAGCGGGAGGGGGACCGCGGCTTCATCGAGACGGCGCTCGTGGCGACTCATCCGGAGGCGTCGCTCACATTCCGCAATCTGGGCTGGAGCGGCGACACCGTCTGGGCGGAGTCCCGCGGCGTCTTCGATCAGCCGGCGAAGGGCTACGAGCGGATGCTCGCCCTCGTCCGCGAGTTGAGGCCGACGATCGTGTTCGTGGCCTACGGTCGCAATGAGTCGTATCAGGGCGAGCCAGGCCTGGCAGCGTTTCGCACGCAGCTGGAAAAGCTCTGCGACGACCTGCGGGCGGCGGCCTCCGCCGGTGCGGCGAACGAGTCGGTGAAGCCGGCCGACGTGCGGCTCGTGCTGGTCACGCCACACCGCTTCGAAACGGCCGATGCCGATGCACGCAACGCCGCGCTTGCGATCTACTCCCAGGCCGTCCGGGATGTGGCGACGGCCAAGCAGGCGGGCGTGGTCGATCTCTTCACGCAGCTGCCGACAACAGCCACGCCTGGTCAAAAGCTCACGGAGAATGGCGTCCATCTGTCGAACGCCGGCTACGCACAGGCCGCGAGTGTCTTCGCGGCGGCATCGGGCCATGAATCCTCCGCCGACTTCGCGGCCCGGTCCGACGCCCTCCGCAAGCAGGTGGTCGCCAAGAACACGCTCTTCTTCCATCGCTGGCGGCCAGCGAACGAAACCTACATCTTCCTGTTTCGCAAGCACGAGCAGGGCAACAACGCCGTCGAGATCCCGCAGTTCGATCCGCTCGTCGACGCCGCCGAGCAGAAGGTGCGCAGCCTCGCCAAAGGAGCCCGCTGACCATGAACAATCTGAACACCACGAGCACCATGAGCATCCGCATCGTCATCGCCGCCGTGTGTTTCACACTTGCATGCCTTCGGCCCGCGCTGGCCCAGCGCGGGCTCAAAGACATCCCCTCGCCCGACCCCGCGGCGGAACTGGCGGCGATGCAGGTGGCCGACGGCTATGAGGTGAATCTGTTCGCTGCCGATCCGCTGATCACGAAGCCGCTGCAGATGAACTTCGATCCCCAGGGCAGGCTGTGGGTCTCGTCGTCGAGCGTGTATCCCCAGATCAGGCCGGGTGAGGTCGCCAACGACACGGTCACGATCCTCGAAGATCGCGACGGTGACGGGCGGGCCGACTCCAGCACCGTCTTTGCCGACGGCCTCTTGATGCCCACCGCCGTGCAGCCCGGCGACGGCGGCGTCTACGTCGCCAACAGCACGGAGTTTCTCCACCTCTCCGACACCGACGGTGACGGGAAGGCCGACACGCGGCGGGTCGTGCTCTCCGGCTTTGGCGCGGAAGACACCCACCACATCATCCACACGTTTCGCTATGGCCCCGATGCCAGGCTCTACTTCAACCAGTCCATCTATATCCACAGCCATGTGGAGACGCCCCACGGCGTCCGGCGGCTGAATGCCGGCGGCATCTGGCGGTTTGCGCCGGAGTCGCTCAACCTGGATGTGTTTGCCCGCGGCTGGGTCAACACCTGGGGACATGCCTTCGATCGGTGGGGCCGATCGCTCGTCACTGATGGTGCCGGCGGCGAGGGAATTTATTACGGCTTTCCGGGAGCGGCCTACCAGACAGCAGCGGGCACGCCACGCATTCTCCACGGCATGAATCCGGGCAGTCCGAAATACTGCGGACTCGAGATCGTCGACGGCCGTCATCTGCCCGACGACGCACAGGGGCAGCTGATCACGAACGACTTCCGTGCCAATCGCGTCTGCCGCTTCCGTCTCACGGAACAAGGCTCGGGCTTCGCCAGTGAAAAACTGCCCGAACTGATTCATTCAAAGCGGATCACGTTCCGACCGATCGACGTGAAGATGGGGCCAGACGGCGCGATCTACATCGCCGACTGGTACAACCCGATCATTCAGCATGGCGAGGTCGACTTCCGCGACGAGCGTCGCGACCGCACGCACGGGCGGATTTGGCGGGTGACGGCGAAGGGACGGCCGGCCCTGCCGCGGATCGATTTCACGAAGCTCTCGACGCCCGAATTGCTCGGGCATCTCAAGTCGCCTGAAAGCTATGCCCGCGACATGGCGAAGCGGGTGCTCTTTTCCCGCGGCAGCGAGGCCGTGGTGCCGGAGCTGACGAAGTGGCTCGCGTCCCTCGATTCGCTCGATCCCGATTTCGAGCGGCTGCGACTGGAGGCTCTGCGGCTGCGGCAGGGGCTCGACCGTGGCAGCAAGGAAGACATCGACGCGGGCCTGCTCAAGGCCGTGCTGGCGTCGCCCGATGCGCGGGCCCGCGCGGCAGCGGCCCGGATCGTCTGTGATTGGGCGGACCGACTCGAGTCGCCAGTGGAACTGCTCGCTCCAGCGGTGGACGATCCTTCAGCGCTCGTGCGACTGGAAGGCGTGCGGGCGTTGGCCACGCTTGGCGGCAGGCGGGCCGCGGAGCTCGCGCTGCATGCGGTCGATCATGAGCGGGACGACGCCCTCGACTACGCCGTCTGGCTGGCGGCCCGCGAAACCAAAGACGCCTGGCTGCCCGCCGTGCTTGACGGCACGTTCGCCGACGACGGCCACTTCGGCCGGGTGATCTTCGCCGTGTCGGCGGCCGAGGCGTCGGCTGCCGTGCCGCGGATCGTCGCGTCGCTCCAGAATGGAACTACGGATGGAAAGATTCCCGACGCCGATCGGCAGGCGGCACTCTCCACGATCGCCAAGCTCGGCAACCCCGATCAGCTTCGCGTGGTGTTCGACGTCGTCACCAGCCCCGCCACCCCGCCAGCGCAGGCCGCCGCACTGCTCGGCGATCTGCTCGATTCGCACAGGCGGCGCCGCGCCGTGCCGACTGGTGACGTCGCAGCGATCGAGAAGCTCGTCGTGTCTTCCAACGACTCCTGCGCAGCCCGCGCGATTGAGGCCACGGCTGCCTGGCAGGTGACGGCTGCCAGCGAGGAACTGGCTGGCATCGCCGAGTCGACCAGCCGATCGGCCGAGGTTCGCAATGCCGCCATCGCCGCGCTCGGCGGCCTGCCGGGCGATCCGCCGCGGGCGGCGCTCCTGAAACTCTGCACGATCCCCGGGCAGGACGCAGGCTTCACGGCCGCCGCGATTGCCGCCCTCGTTCCCCGTTCGGTGGCCGAGGCCGCTACGCAGGCCGTGACGTTTCTGGGCACGGCCCGTGATGCCAAGGCACGCACCGTCGTGTTCCAGGCCTTTCTGAAGGCGAAGGATGGTGCGACGAAGCTGGCCTCAGCCCTCGACAGTGCGTCTGCATCGCTCCCGGCCGACGCCGTGAAGGACGGCCAGCAGGCCGTGAGCGCCGCCGGTCGTCAGGAGCCCGCACTCACGCAGGCGCTTGCCGCCGCGGTGGCCCGCAACTCAGCGGGAACCCCGCAGCAGGCCGCGTCGGCCCATGCCATGAACGCCGCCGAACTCGACGCCTTCGTCACGCTCGTGCGGGAGAAGGCGGATGCGAAGCGCGGTGCGGCGATCTACGCGCGGGAGAACCTGAAGTGCGTCACCTGCCACAGGATCGGCGCAGAGGGGGGCAAGGTCGGTCCCAACCTCACCGCGATCGGCGCCTCGAGCCCGCTCGACTATGTGATCGACTCGCTGCTCTATCCGGCCAAGAACGTGAAGGAGGGCTACAACACGGTGGTGGTGCAGACCGACGACGGACAGGTGCTCACCGGCATCCAGGTGACGCGGAGCGACGCCGAACTGGTGCTCCGCGATGCCGCGGGCAAGGAAGTGAAGATCCCCACGGCCGACATCGACGAGGAGTCGGTCGGCACATCGCTCATGCCCGCCGGACTCATCGACGGCCTCTCGCGTGAAGAACTCGCCGACCTGGTCCGCTACCTATCCGGCCTGGGCAAGTAAGCGTTCCATCGATTCCCACCTCGGATCCACTCCATGGCCTCGATCAAACGCATCCTCGTCACCGGCGGCGCTGGCTTTCTCGGCAGCCATCTCTGCGACCGCCTCGTGGCGATGGGGCACGACGTGATCTGCGTCGACAACTTCTTTACCAGTCAGAAGTCGAATGTCGCCCACCTCCTCGCCCAGCCCAACTTCGAACTGCTGCGGCACGACATCATCCACCCGCTCTGGCTGGAGGTCGACGAGATCTACAACCTCGCCTGCCCGGCCGCCCCGGGCCACTATCAATACAACCCGATCAAGACGATGAAGACGTCGGTGATGGGGGCGATCAACGTGCTCGGCATGGCCAAGCGTTGCCGGGCGAAGGTGCTGCAGGCCTCGACGAGCGAGGTCTACGGCGATCCTGAGGTGCATCCGCAGCCGGAGAGTTATCGCGGCTC
>CANHYS010000215.1 GCA_947464585.1 Planctomycetaceae bacterium
GTTTCCTGCTCGCGGCCGACCGATCGCCAGAAGCCAACCGCCGCCGGCCAGGAAGAGAGCGTCTCGGCGGAAACCCGCGTCGCGCCGAGCGACTCGGCGTGGGCCACTGCATGGGCGACGAGCGCCGTGGCGATGCCACGGCGGCGTGCATCCGGATGCACGAGGAGCCAGGCGATCGAGAACCGCGGCCGCGGCACCGCACCGGCGGCCACCAGAGCGACAAGCCCGAGTGCGCCATGGTCGACGCAGCCGCCGACCGCCGTTCGCGTCGCCGGTCCGGTCGCCCAAGCCAACCAGGCGTACACGGCCCGTCCCGGGCGAGCGCTCAGCTCGGCCACCAGACCCGCCGGAGCGAAGTGGCCAGCGGGATCGACCGATTGACAACGAGCCGCCAACGTCACCACAGCCTGACGGTCTTCCGCCCGCTCCATCGACACAGGAGTGATCTCCGGGGTCAGACTCAGGCACTCGCCGAGGCCCGCCTGCAGCCGTGTGGTCTCGCGAACAAGGGAGAAGCGAAGCGGTGGCACACGACATCCTGACTGGATTCATTCCCTGCAACTGAACGGAATCTACCATTCGGTGCCAATTCGGTCACGCCCAATGCTTGAATTCGCTCGCTTTCTGTCCATAATGTGAGTCCGCAGGAAGCAAGAAACCGTGCAGAATCACGAACGGCGCAGCCGTCTCCTCGACATCATTCGCATTCGCGGCTTTGCCGCGCTTGATGAGCTCGTGCGGGAATTGGGCGTGTCGGAGTCGACCGTCCGGCGGGATCTCGACGCTTTGGAGGACCAGGGCTCCGCCAAACGGACGCACGGAGGCGTGCTCTATTCGGGCGGCATTCCCAGATTGGCCGAGTTTGACGACCGACAGCCCGCCAATTGGGCCGCCAAGAGGGCGATTGCAGCGGCCGCTGCCACCACGATCGAAGACGGGGAAACAGTGCTCCTCGACGGTGGCACGACCACCTACGAGGTCGCCCGATTGCTCGTCGGCCGCTCGCTCCAGGTTGTCACGAACAGCCTCCCCGTTGCCAACCTTTTCGCCTCGGAGTCACGCACCGATCTGGTGCTCCTCGGCGGCTACGTGTCGCCTCGCACGGGCGTGTGCCTCGGCCCATATGCCAACGAGCTCCTCGGCCGGCTCCACGTCACCACGACGGTGCTCTCCGCCGCCGGCATCGCCGAGGAGGGGCTCTTCAACGCCCACCTTCTGCTGGCCGAAACCGAGCAGGCGATGCTCAAGGCCGCCAGCCGTGTGATGGTCGTGGCCGACAGTTCAAAATTCGGCCGCAAGAGCCTCACGCTGGTTTCGGGGCTCGACTCCATCGATATATTCGTCAGCGACGACGGCCTGCCCCAGCGCTGGCGTGATATCGTCACCGCGAATACCGCCACCCTTTTGATTGCCTCGGTTCCCGAGGCGATCGAGATGACGTCGACGGGCCGCCTGACAGCCTCGTCGGAAAAAACCCGGCCGGCATAAGATGCCGGGAGAATGCCCAACGCCAGTTCCACCAGAGAATCATTTCTTTTTTTATTGGAAAGCCCCAGGAGCCATCATGGCCAAGAAGACCAAGAACAAGACTGCGAGCAAGACCAAGTCACTCGCCGCGCTGAAGGACGAGATCTGCGACATTGGCCGGCGCATCTACAACAAGGGCTTTGCGGCCGGCAACGATGGCAACATTTCCTATCGTCTGGGGCCGAACAAGGTGCTCTGCACCCCGACGATGATGTCGAAGGGGTTCATGACCCCCGCCGACCTCTGCATCGTCGACATGGACGGTAATCAGGTCGCCGGCAAGCGCAAGCGTTCGAGCGAGATCCTGCTGCATCTCACGATCATGAAGGAACGGCCCGACGTGAACAGCGTCGTGCATTGCCACCCGCCGCACGCGACGGCCTTCGCCGTGGCCCGCGAGCCGATCCCGCAGGCGGTGCTCCCGGAGGTGGAGGTGTTTCTGGGCGACATTCCGATCTCCCGCTACGAAACGCCCGGCAGCCAGACGTTTGCCGACACGATCAAGCCCGTCGTGAAGCGATCGAACGTGATCCTGCTGGCCAACCACGGCACGGTCAGCTTCGGTGCAACGGTCGAAAGGGCCTACTGGTGGACCGAGATCGTCGACGCCTACTGCCGTATCCTGATGCTCGCGAAGGGGCTGGGCGGTGTCGTCTACCTCACGGGCAGTGAGACGCGGGCCCTGCTCGATCTCAAGCAGAAGTGGGGCTTCACCGACGCACGGATCGATCTGAACATGAACGACCGCGACATCTGCGACAACGCCGTGTTCAAGTCGACCTGGCAGGAGGTGGGCGTGGCACGGAAGGCGTTCGCCACGCATCCGGAAGCCCATGCAGCCGGTCATGCAGCATCCGCCGGCCACGGCCTGCCGCCGGGCATCGACTACGAAACGCTCGTGCGGACGATCACCGAAAACGTCTGCCGGGAACTGGGCATCACGCCCGGCTCGTCGCCACGATCCTAAAAGCGCGATCGACGTGGACATTTCATCGCTGACGGCCCAGCCGCGCCCGATGCAGTTCCGCGGACGACACGCCCCACACGCGGGCGGTGCCGTCGTCGGAGCCGGTGAGGATGCTGCGGCCATCGGGAGAAAACGCGACACCCCAGAGTGGCCCTTCGTGCCCGTCGAGGGCCAGAAGGTGGCGGCCGCTTGCGGCATGCCAGAGGTGCAGGCTGCCATCGGCGCCCACACCCGCGATGCGGGTGCCATCGGGTGAAATGGCCGTCTCCCACACCTGCCCCACAGGCCCCGTCAGCTCGATGCTCGACCAGCCGTCGGACGGATTCCAGAGCCGCACCGTGCCGTCGGACGATGCTGACGCGACGCGGCTGCCGTCCCGCGACCATGCCACCCAGTTGACGTCGTCAGCATGCCCCTCGAAGGCACCGAGCAATCGGCCCGTGCCCGCATCCCACTCCCTCACCAGACGATCCGCACAGGCGGTCGCCAGCCGCCGGCCATCCGGAGACCAGGCTGCACCGTGGGCCCGGGCGGGATGTGGCAGCGTCAACACGCCACGATCGCCCAGCCCCGCGTCAGGTGTCAATGGCTGGATTCGCACCGCACCCAGTTCAGACGACGCCACCTGCGGCTCCGCACCCGCGGTCGCGATCCTCCGGCCATCGGGCGAAAATGCGACTGCAAACAGAGGGCCTCCATGCGCAGCAAGCCGGTCGAGTTCGACGGCGTCTTCGACGCGGTAGAGGCGGGCCGACCCGTCTCCGCAGGCAGCGGCCACGACGTCACCTGCTGGAGAGAAGTCGACGGCATTCACGCGGCCACGCACGGTCGGCAGATCGCGCTCCGCCGTGCAGGTCGCCATGTTCCAGAGCCGCACCCGGCCCTGTGCTGTCGCGGTGGCCGCCAGCCGACCATCAGGGGCAAAGGCCACCCCTCGCACACCGACACCGTCTTCGCTGCCACACTGCAGGACCGGTTCAGTGCGGTCCCCGACATCCCAGACCCGTGCCGTTGCATCGGCCGAGGCGGTGACGAACCGGTCGCCCGAAAGACTCGCCAGAGCCCAGATGGCGTCGCGATGGCCCACCAGTTCGCGAGCAGCGCCGTCGGCCACCAGATTCCACACCCGCAGGATGGCATCGGCCGAAATCGTTGCCAACCCTGAACCGTCGGCCGTCCAGGCCACGCCATTCACTCGCAACGGATGCCGCAACACCGCAAGACAACGGCTCTCGGCCACGTCCCAGACCCGCGCGGTTCCGTCTTCCGCCGCCGACGCCAGCCGCGCGGAATCAGGGGCGAAGCAGACCGCGAAGACGCGACGGGAATGTCCCCGCAGTTCAGCCAGCAGCGTGGCTGTCTCGACATTCCAGAGGCGAATCGCACCGTCGCCACAGGCGGCGGCGATCCTGTCGCCGCCCGCCGCAAAGGCGACGCCATACACGTTCCGATCGCGGGCCGCCGGCCGCCACGGTGGCGTGAAGACCGCAGTTCGCTCGCACGTATTCGCATTCCAGAGGGCTATGGTGCCATCGGCCGATGCCGTGGCAATCGCTCGCCCATCGGGAGCAAACCCGCAGCCGTAGATCGCGGCGGAGTGGCCCCGCAGGCTGCCGATTGCCTTCCCATCCGTGACATCCCAGACGATCGCTTCACCGTCCTCCGCCGCCGTCACGGCCAGCCGCCCGTCACCTGACACGGCCGCCGCCCAGATCGCCGCTCGATGACCGCCAAGGAGACGCGATTCCCGGCAGCCACCCGCGTCGTCGACGGCCCACAACCGGACAACGCCACGATCATCGCCCGTCACGATGTGATCACCGGCCGACGACGCAGCCACGGCACGCACGATCGCCTCATGCCCGCTGAGCTCCGCCACAGAGTCATCGAGCCGAGCCGCGAGACAGTCGATTTCAATCGGTCGTCCAACGATCACCGGGAGCGACCTCGCCCGCGCCAGCAGGCTGGCCGCGATGGGTGTGTTCCGCCGGTCCGCGGCGGCCGCCGACCGCTGCACGGTCGAGTAATAGGCTTCCTGCTGTTCGGCGTCACGGTGCCACTTGGCCAGCCGCTCCTGCTGCCGCGCCCGGCTCGAGAAAACGGCCGCCGCCAGACCGGCGACGCAGACCAGCACCGCAGCCGCCACTGGCAAGCGGTGACGGCGTGCGAACCGCCACGCCCGCTCGGCCATCGTTGCCGGACGGGCATGCACCGGCTCGCCCACCAGCCACCGCGCAAGCTCAGCCTCCAGTTCCTCCGCCGTCGCATAGCGATCGGCAGGCTGCTTCTGCAGGCACTTCAGGGTGATCGCGGCGAGCCGCCGGACGTCTGTCGCATCCACGCCGGCTTCAGCAGGCAATCCTCGGCAGATAGCTGCGACGGATGGCGGCTCCTGCTCGCGGATGATCCTCGCCACCACCACGATCGGCTTGCCGCGCACATCATAGGGAAGGTCGCCGGCGAGGAGTTGGTACAACACCAGACCAAGCGCATACACATCGGTCGGCGCGGCGATCCGTGAAGCGTCTGCATCGAACTGTTCAGGGCTCATGTAACGGAGCGTGCCGACGAGTTGTCCAGCGTCGGTCTGCAGGGTCGTGAGGACGATGTCGGCGTCGGTGGACCTCGCCACGCCGAAGTCGATCACTTTCGGCTCGCCATCCCCGCCCACGAGAATGTTGCCGGGTTTGAGATCACGGTGCA
>CANHYS010000216.1 GCA_947464585.1 Planctomycetaceae bacterium
GATCCATCTTGTCGATGTTGCGCGTCACCTGCGCGACTCCCGACTTGCGATCGCGTGCCGTGAGTTCCCCGGCCAGAAGTCGTGTCTGCAACGAGAGCGTCTCGTCAACGATGCCCTTGGCGCTCATGAAAAACCAAGACACACCACCGGCAGCGAGAAGCACGCCAAGCACCGACGCAGCCAAGGCCTTCTGTCGTTTGGTCATGAATGCCCTTCCGAAACCATGGCCCTGGTCAGGGGTCGAGAGTCGAATCGGTGTAGTCCTGCGGGGCCGTCGGGTCGTTGCCGTCGCCGACTGTGCAATACCACCGCAGCACGGTGGCATCGGTCCCGTTGTCGATCGGCTCCACGTGACCATCCAGAAACACGAAGTTGGTGACCGCCGGATGCATGCTGCCATACTTGCGGGGGTTGCGGTCGTCGGGGCCATCGGCGATGCCGCGGGCGGTGTCGCGAAAAAGCGTCAGCGGTGTGTCTGCCGCGAACATCGCGGTGTCGCCCTGATCGTGCTGGATCATGTCGGGCGACGACGACTGCGTGGTCTTGGGGATGTGCCGCTCGCCGCCGGCAAACGTCTTGCTCAGGCCATCGGTCACCTGCTGCGGCTTCACCGACGAATAGGTATGGATCGGTCCGCCCTGTTTGGGGTCGAAGGTCGTCCCTGAAATACCGTAATTAAAATACGATCCAGCGTTCGCGGCGTAGTCACCTCCGGCTGCCACTCCCGTCTTGACTGGCGGCTGGTCGTCATTGTCGAAGTTCCGATCGGCCGCCGGCGATCGGCGGCTGGCGCAGAAGAACGTCGACACCGGCGTCCGCATGGCGGTGCTGTTCGCGTCTTCGTCGACGCGGGCCGTCTTGACGTAGGCGGCATAAATCTGTGCCTGCTCGACATAGGGCAGCAGCCGGAAGGCCCACGACACGCCGTACTGGTTCTTGGCATCACGCCCCGACGGATACACCTTGCGGGCCTGCTCGTAATTGACGATGCCCAGGCCCACCTGTTTGAGATTGTTCGCGCAGCTCATCCGCCGGCCCGATTCGCGGGCCGCCTGCACGGCGGGCAGGAGCAGACCGACGAGCGTGCCGATGATGGCGATCACGACGAGCAGTTCGACCAGCGTGAAGCCGGGGCGCACTGCAGTTCGATGCGGCTGAAACCGGCGACGACATTCGACCATGCCGAGAGCCATGGCGTTTCCTCGTGATTGGGTGGCGATCAGGCCTGAACTGACAGGACAGCATTGTGGCCCCCCAGCCCTGCACCGTCAACATTTTTATCGGATGCAGTAGATCGCGTCGGAGGACCGGATCAGCAGGGAGTTTCCCGCCACGGCGGGCGTGGCCCAAAACACCTCGTCCTCACTTCCCACTGAGAATTCGCCCAGAATCTTGAACTCGGGGCCGGCCTCGAGCACGACCGTCTTTCCGCGTTCGTTGACCACATAGATACGGCTGCCAATCACGAGTGGGCAGCCGACAGCCGCCGTGCCACCCGGCATCCGCTTGCGGTATTTTTCCACGCCGGTCCGCTTGTCGTAGCAGACCGCCTTGTCACCGAAGAAGTAGAGCAGGTCGCCGACGACCACGGGCGACGGCATCCCCGCGCCGCTCTTGTTTTTCGACCAGAGCACGGCCGCCGTTGCGGCCTGTCCCTTCGGAAGCGTGAGATCGCCGAGATGACCGCGGGCGATTGCATACGCCGGCGCCTTGCTGCCGGGGCTCGACGTGCCAAAGTAGATGCCCTCGGCATCCGCCACGACGGAGCAGGCAAACGAGGTGTCGAGCCCGCCGAGCCGCCAGCGTTCTTTGCCGTCGTTGAGCCCGTAGGCGATCACCGAGGCCTGCCCCGCCGTCACGACTTCCGCGGTGCCGTTGTTGTCCCAGAGGACGGGCGTGCTCCACGCCGTGCCCTTGTCGCGATCCGCCGTCCAGATGTCGGTGCCGGTCTTCGGGTCGAGGCAGTGCAGCCGGGCCGAGTCGTCGTTGTAGAGCTGCACGAGGAGGCGATCGCCCGCCCCTGTGCCCAGCGGGTCGCTGTGCAGCACGGGCGATGAACCGGTGCCGAACTGGTTCGTGATCGGCTGAGGGCCGAAATTCCGCCGCCAGCGTTCAGTGCCCTCCCGGTCGAGCGCCACGAGCGTGCCGGTGCTACCGAAAAAGGCGTAGACCGTGTCGTCCGACGCGCAGGGCGTTTCAGTCGCAAAGGTATTGGACGCGTGCTTGCCGAATTTCGGCACCGCCTCGACGATCGTCTTCGACCAGAGGATTTTCCCGTCGGCCGGATCGAGGCAGAGCACCCGCCACTGCACCGGATCCTTGGGCGACGACGCCATGCCCCAGGTCGAGAACGACATCACGCCCCCCATGCCGCTTGGCTTGTCTGCCTTGGGGCCAACCGCGGTGGTGAGGAAGATCCGCCCGCCGGAGACGATCGGCTGCGACCAGCCGGCACCAGGGATGGCGGTCCGCCAAGCCAGATGGTCGGTGTTGCTCCACGCCGCGGGCACCGTGGCGAGCGGGGCCACGCTCTGCGCCGTGCCACCTCGGAACTGCGGCCACTCGTCGGCTCTTGCGGCGCTGCTGACGAACAGGCTGAGCACCATGGCGAGAACAAGCATCGACCGCATGAAAATCCCTTTTACTGAGCTGTCAATATTTCCGTGATCCCGATCCCATCGCTCGCGCTCCGGGCTTGTATAAACCCATACAAGCCCCTGGCGTCAGCCTGGGGATCTTCTCTGCCAGCACCCATCCCATCGCTGGGACTCGCAGTCGTTATACCCACATACAAGCCCCCGGCGTTAGCCGGGGGATGGCAGGGGTCGCCGGCACATTCCGGGTAAACTCTTCGCTACAGGACATCCATGGCCACGTCATCCCGATCACTGCTGCCCGCCGATCTGCCCGTCGCGGCTGTGCTCGGCGACGTCGTAGCGGCCTCACGAACCGGGGCTGTGGTGGTCACGGCGCCCCCCGGCTCCGGCAAGACGATGCTCGTGCCGGCCGCGGTGCTCGATGATCTGCCGCCGCCGTCGCGGCTCATCCTGCTGCAGCCCCGCCGGCTGGCGGCCCGGTCGGTAGCCCATCAGATCGCGAGGCTCCGCGACGTGCCGCTCGGCGGCGAGGTGGGCTACCAGGTGCGGTTCGATGCCCGCGTCAGCCGCGACACCAGGCTCATCGTCGAGACGACCGGGATCATGCTGCGGAGGCTCTTGAACGACATCTCGCTCGATGGCATCGCCGCGGTCGTGCTCGACGAGTTCCATGAGCGCACGGTCGAGATGGATCTGGTGCTCGGCCTGCTTGTCCGCGTGCGTCAGACACTCCGACCCGACCTCCGCATCATCGTGATGAGCGCGACGCTCGCCGCCGAGCCGGTGGCACGCCTGCTGGGATCGGCCGGTCATGCCGACGGGCCGGGCGGCCTCCAGTCCGGCATGTGCCCGATCGTCTCGGCCGATGGGCGGCTCTTTCCCGTCGAGGTCAGGTTTGCACGCCGCGGCGAGCAACGGGATCTGATCGAGCAGGTCACGGCCGCCGTGCCCGAGGCTCTCCGTGCCACCACCGGCCATGTGCTCGTCTTCCTCCCGGGCGTGGGCGAGATCATGCGGTGCGAACGGGAGCTTTCCGCGGCCGCCGAGCGACAGGGGCATGCGGTGCTCGCGCTCTTCGGCGACCTGCCACCAGAGGCACAGGACCGCGTGCTCACCGACATGGGCCGCCGGAAGATCATCCTCGCCACCAACGTCGCCGAGACTTCGCTCACGATCCCTGGCATCACCGCCGTGATCGACTCCGGCCTGGCGAGGCAGCTGCGTGTCTCTCCGGCCACGGGGCTGCCCCGACTGGAACTCATCCCGATCTCGAAGGCTTCCGCCGAGCAGCGAGCGGGGCGGGCGGGCCGCACCGGGCCGGGCGTGTGCTGGCGGCTCTGGGATGAGGCCTCGCACCACCATCGTCCGACTGCAGACACGCCCGAGGTGCTGCGCGGGGATCTCGCGGCCCCCCTCCTGCATCTGCTCACCGTGGGCGAACACCGTGGCTTCCCCTGGCTCGATCACCCACCTCCGGAGAGCCTCGATAACGCGCGGCAACTGCTCCATCAGCTCGGCGCGATCGAGCCCGGCCCCACGGCGGATGACGACCGTGTGACGCCGCTCGGGGAGGAGTTGGCGACGTTGCCCGCGCATCCGCGGTTGGCCCGGCTGCTGCTGGCGGGAGGCCGGCGGGGTGTGCTCCGCGAAACAGCCATCGCCGCCGCGATGCTCTCGGATCGGGATCCCTTTCGCGTCGCCGGCCATGGTCGGCAGGGACCACGTGACAGGATCACCGTGCGGATCCGGTCCGATGTCGTCGACCGGGTGGCCGCGCTGCAGGCCTTCCACGCCGGCCAGCCGTCCGGCCGGACCGATCTGGAGCTGCACCCTGGCGGCGCGCACAACGTGCTCCGGGCGGCGGAGCAGCTGCAGAGCCTCATCGACATGCCTGCCGTGCGGCCGCCGGAGGATCCCGAGACGGCCGTCATGCAGGCGCTGCTGGAGGCGTTTCCCGACCGGCTCGTGCGGTTGCGGCCCGGGGCACAGGATCGCGGCACGATGGTCGGCGGGAGGGGCGTTCGCCTCGACGGCGGATCCTACGTTCGCCACGAGCCCTTCTTTCTCGCCATCGACATCAACGACGCCGGCGGTGAGGCGGGCGTGCGACAGGCGTCGGCCGTCGAACCGGCCTGGCTCGAGGCCGAACCGCTCGCGGCAACGAATCTGCGGGCCGTCGAGGAGCTGCTCTACCACCCGTCGCGGCGGCAGGTGGAGGCCCGCCTGCGGCGCTACTGGAACGACCTCGTCATCGACGAGACACCGATCGCCATCCGCGACGCCGCTGCCGCCGCGGCGGTCTTGGCCACCGAGGCGGTGCCGCAGCTCGCCCGCCTTCTCCCTGGAGCTGACACCGCTGCCGGCAGTTTTCTGTCCCGAGTCCGCTGGCTCGCCGCGGCCGCCCCCGACCTCGGCCTGCCATCACTCACCGACACCGATCTGGCGTCTCTGCTCCCAGACATCTGCAACGGCCTCCGGTCACTCGATGACATCGCCAAGGCCGACTGGCTCTCCCGATTCCAGGCAGCCGTCGGCTACGAGCGGCTCGCTGAACTCGACCGGCTGGCCCCCGCGCAGCTCGAACTGCCCACCGGGAAGC
>CANHYS010000217.1 GCA_947464585.1 Planctomycetaceae bacterium
CGGCAGGGGTGACGAGACCTCGGCCGTCACGCCCGCCCCCTCGCCGCGGTCGGGCTGCCCCTTCGGCCGCTCAAACGACGCCGTGGGAATGCCGATCGCGCCGACCGACACGGCGTCGAACGTCTCCAGCGGCACGGAGAAGGGGGGCGTTGGCCAGGGTCGGGCCTCCTTGTCCCAGGTGGGGTAGTCGTGGCCTCGGGCCGCCTCCGCCCGCCAAGCCGCATCGCCGCCGCGAACGCCGGCCACCGCGAGATCCCAGGGCTTGAACCCGATCTTGGCCGCTGGGCTGCCCTCCTTGAGCCGGAAGTCGCGGGCCGCCGCATCGACGAACAGCGGATCGGCAAACACGCTCCCCTTGTCGCGGCCCATCTTCCGCCAGGAGTCCCAGGTGATCGTGCCATTGTTGAGCGGGCCGGGCGTCTTGCCGTCGGTGCACCAATAGAGATTGTCGCGGAAGATGATCGAGTCGCCGGTGTCGCCCTTGCCCGGCTTGTCGACGAATGCCCAGCGGGAGTCGTTTCCGTCGAGGAGCGTGGCGGGCGGGTCCCAGGTGACGATGTTGCGTTCGTAGATGAAGCAGAGGCGAGGCTCGTTGCGGGAGCGAAACACCTGCGCCTGGCGGCCGAAGGCGAAGATGTTGTTGCGGACACGGTTGGCGTAGCCGTAGTGCTGATGGAAGCCGGTGTCCCAGGTGTCGTGCACGAGATTGTTTTCGGCGAGCGAATCGCAGCTGCCCTCGTCGTAGTAGATGCCCCAGCCTCCGTAGCGGTGGCTATTGATGTGGTGGAAGTGGTTGCCGCGAATGACGGTGCCCGGCGAGGTGCCCAGGCCGTAGAAGCCTCCCATGTCGCTCAGATACGACCAGCCGAGGTGATGGATGTGGTTGTTTTCCACGAGCGTTTCTCGCGAGAGGCTCTCGCCGTAGCCCCAGTTCCAGCCGGCGCTCACGCCGGTGTAGTAGAGATCCGCGATGTCGCAGTGGGTGACGCCGCAGTGCTGCGTGTGGGTGAAGGTGACGCCGCAACTGCTGGGGTGTCGCCGGCCGCCGTGCTGGATGATGCAGTCGTCCACGACCACATGGTGGCAGATGTCGGCTTCCTTGGGCCGCGCCGTGTCGCCCACGACCACACCGCCGCCGCCGAGATCGTGGAGGTGGCAGTGGACCACGGCCGAGTCGGCGCAGCCGTTGTGAAAATAGATCGCATGACGGCCCACATGGGCCACGGTGCAGCCCTCGAAGCGAATGCCTTTGCTGTCGGTCGCCTCGATGGCGGCTCCCACGCCCGGGGCAGCCTGGCCCTCGAAGAGGCCGTTGGCCGGATAGAGGTCATTGTCAAACTCAAATCGCAGGCCGCGGAAGAGCAGGTCGCTCGACCCCTTGATGGTGAGGAGCCGGTCGGCGACGGGCACGATCGCAACCACGGCATCGGCTCGCTCGCCCGGCAACGGACGGTAGAGCAGCTCTCCGGCGGCTCGGTCGAGAAACCATTCCCCTGAAGCGTCGAGGGCCGCACGATAATTCTCCAACCAGAATCGCAGGGCCGGGTCGGACCCTGGCACCAGCGGATACCGGCTCTGCCCCTTGATGCGAACGCAGTGTGCGGCGTCGTTGAAGTCGGCGACACGGGCCTGGGTCGTGCACCAGTCGTGGGTGATCGTCACGAGCATGTCCGCCCGTTCGCCAGTCGGAATCGCCTTGAGGAGGGCGTACGAATCGGGAGGCAGTTGGAACGTCTTCTTGTCGCTCGCGGAGCCGAGATCGGGGAAGGCGTCGACGGGTGCGGCCGTTGTAATGTGGAGATAGCCGCGGTTGGGATGGCGGGCCCGCGTGGCGCGACGGCCGTTGATCCAGAGCTGCTCGAATGCCCGCTTGCCCGCCTTCACTTCAGGAATGGAGGCGACCCAGAGACCGTCCCGCTCCTTCCAGCCCGTGATCCGTTCACCCCCCGAAAAAACTGGCGAGGCTCCCGCGGCCGCCACCCACTCGGTCTTCGAATCTTCCGCGGTGAGCGTGAGTGGCTCTGTCAGGGCATAAGTGCCGTCGGCCACGACGATCCGGGCCGGCCTGGGAGCCCCGCGGGCAGCGTCTCGGGCGGCCTGCGGCGTGCTGATCGGCCCGGCTGGCGAAAGCAAGATGTCGGCGGCTGTCAGGTGACAAGCCGGGATCAGGATGAGAGCGGCCATCACGATGGCTCCCATCGCGGCCCGGAGAACAGGGCTGAGGGAAGTATGCTGGAACGGCGTGCATCGCGCGGTTGTGGATGGCATTGGTGACGAGTCCACTCGTGACGGGGTTTGGATCAAGCGACTGCATGTGACAGAGGTTCGCGGCGGTGGGCAATTCTGCCAAGTGATGTTGAAAAATGCTACTTTTCCCGCAGCAATTGGGGATAGCACGCCCTTGGTTCAAGGCCTGTGGAGGGAGGCTCGCGTAGGTTTGCGATAGGCTTTGGGGATGTTCGACGACACCGGAAGCTGAGGGAAGACACTCACCATGCAGACGATCAAGTCCAGGTTCACCCGCCCGATCCGAACTGTTTTTCTTTCGTTGCTCACATGCTTCGTGCCCGCCTGCACGTTGCTGCCGGCCGTGGCCCGTGCCGACGAGGGGATGTGGCTCTTTAGCCATCCACCGCTTGAGCGACTGGAGAAGGACCACGCGGCTGGCCTCAAGGGGAAAAAGCTGTCGCCGGAATGGCTTCTCCATCTGCAGCAGTCGTCGGTGCGGTTTAACTCGGGTGGCTCAGGGTCGTTTGTCTCGCCCGACGGCCTGGTGCTCACCAACCATCATGTCGGGGCCGACAGCCTGCAGAAGCTCGGGACGGACCAGCACAACTACTATCGCGACGGCTTCGCGGCGGCCACGCAGGCCGAAGAACTCAAGTGCCACGACCTCGAGCTCAACGTGCTCGTCTCGATCGAGGATGTCACCGCGAGGGTGCAAGGAGCTGTCACGCCTGGCATGCCTGCGGCCGACGCGTTTGCAGCCCGCCGGAAGGTGATGGCGGAGATCGAGAAGGAGTCGCTCGCGGCCACCGGCCTGCGGAGCGACGTGGTCACGCTCTATCAGGGCGGCCTCTACCATCTTTATCGAGCCAAGAAATACACCGACGTGCGGCTCGTCTTCGCGCCTGAGCAGCAGATCGCGTTTTTCGGTGGAGATGCCGACAACTTCGAGTTCCCACGCTACAACCTCGACGTCTGTTTCTTTCGGGCCTACGAGAACGGAAAGCCAGCACGGGTGCCGCACCACCTCACCTGGAGCCGGCAGCCGGTCGCTGCGGGGGATCTCGTGTTTGTGTCGGGCCACCCCGGCCACACCGACCGTGCCGACACCCTCCGCGAACTCCTGGCGATGCGGGACCGGCAGATTCCGTTTTCGCTCGCCACGCTCAACCGGCTGGAGGTGATGCTCGACGCCTATGCCGACGAGGGGCCAGAGGAGAGGCGGCAGGCGATGGGCGATCTCTTCGGCGTGCAGAACAGCCGCAAGGCGAGGGAGGGAATTCTCGCGGGTCTGCTCGATCCCAAGTTCATCGCGAGGAAGCGGGCGTCGGAGGAGAAACTCCGCGAACTGGTGGCCAAGCGTGCCGCAGCAGCAGGTGTGTCGCAGCCGTCACCATTCGACCGGATCGAGCAGGTTGAGAAAGACATCGCCGCCGTCGCCCTGCGGCACAACCTGCTCGAAGGGGCGGTCGGTTTCAACAGCCAGTATTTTGGCAATGCCCGCACGCTCCTGCGGGCCGCTGCCGAGTCGGAAAAACCAAGCGGCGAACGGCTCCGCGAATACCGCGACTCCAATCGCGAGTCGCTCGAACTTTCCCTCTTCTCCGACGAGCCGGTCTACGACGCCTTCGAGACTGTGAAGCTGGCCGATTCGCTCACGTTTCTGGCGACGGCGCTCGGGCCTGATGATCCGCTGGTTCAGAAGGTGCTCTCAGGAAAATCGCCCCGGGAGCGGGCGGCGGAACTCGTCCGCGGCACGGGCCTCGGCAAGCGGGGCGGGGCAGACGCGGCGCGGCCCGACACGCGGCGTGCTCTCTACGAGGGCGGGCCGGCGGCGGTCGCCACATCGACCGATCCGATGCTCGGTTTGGCAGGCCTGATCGACGAGGAGTCGCGGTCGCTCCGGAAAGTCGTCGAGGCGGCGGGTGAGATCAAGCGGCAGGCGCATGCGGAGATCACGCAGGCCGTGTTTGCCAGTGAAGGGGAGAGCGTCTATCCCGACGCCACCTTCACGCTGCGGCTCGCCTACGGCACGGTCAGGGGATATGAAGACGCAGGAAAACAGGTGCCGGCGATCACGACCTATGCCGGCCTCTTCGAGCGGGCCCGGTCGAAGGGAGACTCGCCGCCCTTCGACCTGCCGCCACGATGGGAAAAGTTGCGGCCGCAGCTGGAACGCGACGAGGCCTTTCTCAAGACGCCGTTCAACTTCGTCTCCACGGCCGACATCATTGGCGGCAACTCGGGCAGCCCTGTCGTCAACACGGCCGGTGAACTTGTCGGCCTGATCTTCGACGGCAACATCCAGTCGCTCGTGCTCGACATCGCCTACGACGAGACGCAGGCCCGGGCCGTGTCGGTGGACGCGTCGGGCATTCTCGCGGCCCTGCGGACCGTCTATGCCGCCGACACGCTCGTCGCTGAATTGCTCGGCGGCGGTGCTGCTGGCTCCGGCACGTCGGCCGCCGCGGAGGCAGATGCCTGGCGGTCCCTCTTCGACGGTGCGGCCCTCGGCAAGTGGCGGCCGACCGGGTTCGGTGGCGAGGGGGAGGTCGTGGTGGAGAGCGGCGTAATCAAGATCGGCATGGGCGCTGACTTAAGCGGCATCACCTGGGGCGGCGAGGTGCCTCGGCAGAACTACGAGATTTCACTCGACGCGCAGCGGGCCGACGGCAACGATTTTTTCTGCGGCCTGACATTTCCCGTGGGCGAGGATCCGTGCAGCTTCATCGTGGGCGGCTGGGGAGGCGGCGTGGTGGGGCTCTCGAGCATCGATGGCGAGGATGCAGCGCACAACGCCACGACGTCGTTCAAGGAGTTCAAGACCGGCCGGTGGTATGCGATCCGCGTGCGGGTGAGCCCGGAGCGAATCGTCTGCTTCATTGACGACGCGCAGGTGGTCGATCAGCCACTGAAGGATCGGAAGC
>CANHYS010000218.1 GCA_947464585.1 Planctomycetaceae bacterium
CGCCCCGCTCTGCCAGCCACTGCCGCGTGATCCGCGGGAAGCTGGTGGCGACCCGCTTGCCGGCCAGTTGCCGCGCGTCTGTCACGGGCGAATCGTCGGCGACACAGAGAGCCAGCCGGCAGGAGCCGATGCCGAGGTCGAGCCGGTGGACGAGTTTCTCACCGCTCTCGGCCACGAGGTCGGCACCGGTGATGCCCAGATCGATCGCCCCCTCGGCGGTCAGCACGGGAATGTCGTCGGTGCGCAGGAAGATCACCTCGACCGGCATGCCGCGGCAGAGCGCGAACAGGCTCCGCTCGTTACGGCGAAAGGAGACGCCGGCGTCGTTGAGCAGGTGCGCTGAGATTTCCGCGAGGCGTCCCTTGCTGGGAACGCCGATCCGCAGCAGCGGTGTTTTGGCGTGATCACTCACGATGGGGCTCCGTCAGTGCGTTGGGGCGTGGAGGGTGAGGTCTGGTGGCCGCCGCCGTTGCGGGCGGCTTTTTCGTCGAGGCCGGAGATGCCGAAGCGGCGGGCGAGTTCGTCTTCCACTTGGGAGAGCCCGACACCGCGGCAGGCGAGCAGGACGAGCATGTGGTAGACGAGGTCGGCGGCTTCGGAGACGACGCGGTCGTCGGTTTCATGGTCGGCGGCCGCGACCAGTTCGCCGGCCTCTTCGGTGACCTTGGCGCCAATGGCGGGCACGCCGCCGGCGAGCAGCCGGCTGGTGTAGGATCGTGCAGAAGGATCGCCCTTCCGCGCCGCCACCACCCGCTCCAGTTCTTCCAGGGTTTCGCCCAACCGACGCATCGATGGCTCCAGACAGTCACCAGCATGAGGCCGCCCCGCCGGCCGCTCCAGAGGGGTCCTCAACTGTAGCATGCCCAACAGGGGCATTTGATGGGCTGGAGCCGGCTCCTGCGGCCCTCCAGGCACCTGTGCTGCGGGACGACTGCTGGATCCTCTCAGGCCCGACTGCCGCGGGAAAAACGGCCCTCAGCCTGCTCTTGGCCCGGCGGCTCGACGCGGAAATCGTGAGCGTCGATTCGATGGCGGTCTATCGGGGGCTCGATATCGGCACGGCCAAGCCCACGCCTGCCCAGCGGGCGGAGGTGCCCCACCACCTCGTCGATGTCGTGGGGCCGGGCGAAATCTACACCGTGGCCCGCTGGCTGGCCGATGCCGCGGCCGCCGTGGAGTCCTGCCGCAGCCGCGGAAAACGGGTGCTCTTCGTGGGGGGCACGCCGCTCTACCTGCGGGCGCTCCGCGATGGTCTCGACCCGCAGCCTTCCGGCGATCCCGAGTTCAGGCGGGCGCTGGAGGCGGAAAGAGAGGCGAAAGGCTCGGGTTGTCTGCACACGCGGCTTGCGAAGGTCGATCCGGTCGCGGCCGCGCGGATCCATCCGAACGATGCCCGGCGAATCATTCGGGCTCTTGAAGTGGTGGAGGTCACGGGGCAGCCATTGCCAACATCGTGGGCCGATCCGCGGCCGCTGCACCCGGTGTTTGCCCGGCAGATGCTCGTCCTCGACCAGCCGCGGCGAACGCTCCGCGGGCGGATCAACAGCCGCGTGGAGGCGATGTTTGCCGAGGGGCTCGTCGATGAGACGCGTGTCGCCGCCGCCCAGCCCGGTGGCATCGGCGCGACGGCCCGTCAGGCAGCTGGCTATGCCGAGGCCCTCGAGGTGCTGGTGGGGAAAATGAACCTGAATCAGGCGATTCTGCTCACACAACAGCGGACGCGGCAGCTGGCCAAGCGGCAGCTGACATGGCTGCGGAGCTTCCCGTCGGCCATCTGGATCGGGGCCTGAGCCGCTCTCACAACCTGCTAGCACGGTGCGTGCTAGCACCGGATATGGGGGTGCTGGCGGGGCGACCACCACAAAATCAGAAAAATCCTTGCCTTGCGTCGTCAGCCCGATACGTTCTCGCCCGTTGCGTGTGCGGCAGCCGTGAGGCGGCCTGCAGGACGCGATCAACGGATGGATCCGTTGTGATCGGCTGAGTGGATCGGATCGTGGCTCGAACGACGGAAATGGCCCGGTGCCCCGGTGGGGTGCCGGCCCGGTGCCCGGATGGCACCCGCCCGCCGTGCAGCCCCGACAGGATGACGGTCGAAGCGTTAGGGATGACGCTGCCAGACCCGTGTGTGCCATTTCGTGGCACCGTGGCAGTCTGCGTCGTGCCCTGCCGTTCGGTCGGTATTCCGTGGGGTGGCACGGGGGGAGGGAGTCAGCCGCAAGCGCTCGGGGGTCTGAATGACCACCACGTCGCCGGGCCGGTCGGCAGGATGCCGGCTTGTCGCTTTTTCAGAGGAACCCCATGGCTGTCAAACCCCTCATTGGCATCAACACCGACTACCGCTCGACCCGCAAGGAGCACGCCGCCCTGTCGTTCGTCGCGGCCGGCTACTACGACGGCATCACCGCCGCAGGTGGCATCCCCGTGATCCTGCCGCCCTTGGCCGATGAGGAAGACGTCATTCGCCTGCTCGACCTGCTCGACGGCGTGGTGTTGGTGGGAGGGGCCGACCTCGACCCGCGTCGCGATGGCTACATGCCGCACCCATCCGTGCGGCCGATGGACGCCCGTCGCGAAGACTTCGACCGCCTGCTGGCCAAGCACATCTGCGCCCGGCACATGCCCGTGCTGGCGATCGGCAGCGGCATGCAATTGCTCAACATCACCGAGGGGGGCACGCTGTTCCTGCACATCCCCGAGGATCTCCCCAAGGCGATCCCGCACAAGGATCCGATCGATCAGTCCCACCGTCACGCCCTCGTCGTGGAGCCGGGCTCCGTGATGGAGCGCGTCTATGGCGACGGCGAGATCCGCGTCAACAGCATGCACCACATGGGCATCGACGACGTCGCGGAGAGCTTCAAGGTGACCGCCCGGGCGCCGGACGGCGTGGTCGAGGCGATCGAGAGCGCCGTCGAGGGCTGGGTCGCGATCGGCACGCAGTTCCACCCCGAGGCGGAGAGCGCCTCGGCGCTCGACGTGAAGATCTTCGAGGAATTCGTGATCGGCATCACCGGCGAAGTGCCCGAGATGCGGCTGGTTGCTTGAACCAGAAAGACGGAGCCGGGATCGGCGGAAGCTCGAGGAGCTGTCTCCACGCGAAACACGGCATCCTGCCGTTTTCGCTTGGCAAACGCAGTTTGCTGGTGCACCGCTTCGCATCCTGCGAAGCAGTCTTCGACGGAGCCGGGATCGGCGGAAGTTCGAGGAGCATTGGGCGTATCCTCGCCCTCGCGACGAGACTTCTGCCGTCCCGGCGGCGCGTCTCGGATCACGTCAGCCCGGAAACGTCACGCAGTAGATCTCGACGGCAGGCCCGTCGGTCGCACCACGCGGCCGGCGGGCCTGCTGCTTGACGATCCCCAGGCCCGCCGCGCGGGCGGCCGGTTCGAAGCCCGCCGCCTTCTGCCGACAGGGATCGGCCACGAGCGCGAGGCCGTCGGGCTTGAGCGTGCGGGCGATCACTTCGGCGAGCGCTGCGGGATGGTGCGATTCGTAGAGCACGTCGGCCGCCACCACCCGGTCGAAGCGGCCCAGGTCGGCGGGGAGTTTGCGCCAGTCGAGTTCACGCGTGGCGATCGTGTCGAGTCCGTTGCGGGTGGCGTTGTACCGCACGCCCTCCAGGGCCGGTGACTCGTAGTCAGTGGCGGTCACGGCAAAGCCGGCGCGGGCGGCCGCCAGCGAGGGCAGTCCCAGGCCACAGCCGAGTTCCAGGAGGGTCTGCCCCGTCCCGTCGACGGCCGCGAGTTCCTCGGCGAGCACGATCGCCGACTCCCAGACATCGGCCCAGTAGGGAATCCGCTCGTCCTCATCGAAGGCCACCAGGTCGATGAGCGCCTCCATGTCGGGGGGGCGCCAGACCGAAAGCGGACGGCCGTTGATGTCGATTCGCCGTTCCACCGGCGCAAACCGTTCGAATCCCATGCAGGTTCCTCTCTCCAGCGAGGTGTGTTGCGACCGGCCATGCCGGCACGGTCATGTCGTTTCGCGGCGGTACGAACGGACTCCGGTAGGCGGACCGCAGCCGGGAACGATACCATGTGGCCCCATGCTCACCGACTATGACCTCCATCTGCTGGGCGAGGGCCGCCACTGGAAGAGCTACGAGAAGCTCGGGGCGCAGCTGCATGTCGCCGAGGGCGTGGCGGGCGTGAATTTCGCCGTCTGGGCCCCCAACGCCGAGGCCGTGAGCGTGGTCGGGGATTTCAACGGCTGGGACGGCCAGCGGCACGCGATGCAAAAACGGATGCCGTCGTCGGGCATCTGGGAACTGTTCGTGCCCGGCATCGCTGCCGGCACGCTCTACAAGTATCGCGTCCACGCGGAGGGGAGCTTCAGCGATCGGGCCGATCCCTACGGCTTCGGAGCCGAGGTGCCGCCACGGACAGCCTCCAAGGTGGTCGACCTCGCCAGCTATTCGTGGCGTGATCAGGAGTGGATGGGGCAGCGGGCAGCCCACAACAGTCTCACGGCGCCGCTGACCATCTACGAAGTCCACCTCGGAAGCTGGAGGCGGCCGGGCAACGACCCGCACCGCTGGCTCACCTATGCGGAACTCGAGCGCGAACTCATTCCCTACTGTCTGGAACTGGGGTTCACGCACGTCGAATTCCTGCCCCCCTCGGAGCACCCGCTCTCGGCCAGTTGGGGCTACCAGACGATCGGCCTGTTCGCGGCCACCAGCCGGTTCGGCTCGCCTGAGGACCTGATGTCGCTGATCGACGCCCTGCATCGGGCCGGCATCGGCGTGATCATCGACTGGGTGCCGGCCCACTTTCCACGGGACGGCCACGGCCTGCGCCGCTTCGACGGCACCGCGCTCTACGAGCACGAGGATCCGCGCAAAGGAGAACATCCCGACTGGGGCACGCTGATCTTCAACTACGGCCGCAACGAGGTCGCCAACTATCTCGTTTCGAGCGCTCTCTTCTGGCTCGATCGGTATCACATCGACGGCCTGCGGGTCGATGCCGTGGCCTCGATGCTCTACCTCGACTACAGCCGCAAGGACGGCGAGTGGCTGCCCAACTGCCACGGCGGCCGCGAGAACCTCGAAGCGATCGACTTCATCAAGAGTTTCAACGTCCAGGTCCATGCCCACCACCCGGGCGTGCTGACGATCGCCGAGGAATCGACCGCC
>CANHYS010000219.1 GCA_947464585.1 Planctomycetaceae bacterium
CGAAGGTCCGCCCGCGACGAGGCGATCTCAGCCCTGGCCGAGCGGATGTTGCCCTGGTTCCGATCGAAGAGCGGCACCGCCATCATCACCTGCACGAGGCCCTGATCCATGGCAGGGATGCCGACCTGCCGTTGATAGCCGCCCATCAGGTTGATGTTCGGAATCGGCTGCACGACGGCCCGTTCCAGAGCCCACTGGGCGCGGGCAATGTCGGACTCCGCCACGCGTGGTTTGGCGTTGCTCCGCACCACCGCCTCTTGCAGCGTCTTCAGGTCGAAGTTCGGCAGTTTGCGAAACAGGTCACCCTCGATGGTGCCGACGTCGGCACGCGGGAGGCCGATCGCGGTGGCGACCTGCCGTCGCCCGGTCTCGATGTAGACCGATGCGTTGAGGAGGCGAACCTCGGCCCGATCCCGTTCGATGCTCCAAAAGAGGACGTCAGCCTTCGTGCCCTCACCAGCCTCGGCCAGTTGCCGACCGATCTCGAAGGAGCGCTTGGCGATATCCAGCAGCAGCTGATAGATCTCGACGCGGCGTTGTGACACAAGCAACGCATAGAAAGTCTGCCGCACTTCGGTGAGCACGTCATAGCGGGCGCGGATGAGCTGATACTCCGCCATCTGCACCTCCCGCAGGGCCGCCTGCTGGGCAAGACGCAGTTTGCCGGCGGTCACGAGATCCTGAGCGACGGTGCCGCTCCACTGGCTTTGATCGCCCGCAATCTGCGGAGAGAAGCCGGCGATGACGGGGTTCGGGTAGAGCCGCGCCTGCACCGCCTTGCCGCGGGCCGCCTCGACCGCGGCCTGCGCGGTCCGCAGCTTCGGATGATTCTGGAGCGCCATCGCCACGAACTCTTCGAGCGTCTTGGGCGACGGGCCATGGGCCGCGTCCTGCGCGGCCGCGTCGATCAGCGGCACCGGGACGTTTTCGGGCATGCTGCCGAGAGGCACGCCCGATTCAGGCAGGCGGAGGCTGCTGTTCGTCTTCGCCCAATCTTCTCCGCGGCAAACATGCGAAGCGACAAGACCGACGCCCAGCATGGCACCGACCTGCAAAACTGCGGCCAAAGCGACCGTCCAACGAGACATCGTGAACCTCGTGATGGCAACGTGGAGATGGAGGCGTGTGATCATGCTGGTCTCTCGGGGCGTTCCGCCATCCGGAGAATTCGGCAGACTCACCCCAGTTGCTTCAGCCGGAACAGGCCGCTCATCCAGAATCCCCGGCAGGCTTTCACATCACACGTAAAAATGGGTACATTGGGCGACGAAAACAAGCCGCAGACGCCTTGGGAGTTGGCTTATCCTTGTCGATCCTCCGCGCAGAACATCTGCAGAAGACGTTTGGTGGCAGCGGTGCCGGCGCCGCGAGCGTGGCCGCCCTGGACGGGGTCGATCTCTCCATTGAGCAGGGTGAGTTTGTGGCGATCACCGGTGCCTCCGGCTCCGGCAAGAGCACGCTGCTCCACCTGCTCGGCGGAATCTCGCGGCCCACGGCGGGCAGCGTGTTTCTGGAGGGCGTCGATCTGGCGTCGCTCGACGACGATGCGTTGGCCCGGGTGCGCCGCCGGCGGATCGGGTTCGTCTTCCAGCGATACAACCTGCTCCCGGAACTGTCGCTGGTGGAAAATGTCGCGTTGCCGCTGGTGCTCGACGGCGTGGCAGATGCCCGTTCCGAGGCGGCCGCCCGCGCGGCCCTGGAAACGGTCGGGCTCACGCCGCGTGCGGGCCATCGACCGGACGAACTGTCGGGCGGCGAACAGCAGCGTGGGGCGATCGCCCGAGCCCTCGTCGCCGAGCCGGCAATCGTGCTGGCGGACGAGCCGACCGGGGCCCTTGATTCTGTGAACTCACGCCGCGTCATCGAACTGCTCATGCGACTGGTGAAAGAACGCAGGCAGACGGTGATTCTCGTGACACACGACCCCATCATCGCCGTCGCGGCCGGACGGACGATCCGCATGCGTGACGGCAGGATCGAGGCGGATCACTCCAACGGACCTGATCGCGGCGTCGGGGCTGCGGCAGCGCCGCCATCGGCCGCGTCAACCGGAGCAGCCCGGCAATGACCATCAGCAGGCTCCTCCGCAGACAGTGGCGGAAGCGGCCGGGGCGGGCATTGGCCACCGCGGCGAGCGTGGCGGTGGCTGTGGCCGCCGTGGTGGCGACATGGGTCGCGGCCGATGCCTCGCGGGCGGGCTACAGGCGGCTGGCCGAAACCGTTGAGGGCGTGCCCTCAATCGACATCTCGGCCCGCGGCGGAGGCCGCTTCGAGGCGACTGTGTTGCCGCGGTTGGCCGACATCCCCGGTGTACGAGCCGTGGTGCCACTGTTTTTCCGGCCGACGCTCCTGCGGGTGGGCGAGAAACGGGTCCGCGAGGTGGCTGTCGGAGTCGATGCCGCCGCACTCGTGGAGGCCGGTCTGCTCACCCTCACGTCGGGCAGGCCGTGCGAGGCGGCCGACGAGGTCGTGCTCGATGCCGCCTTGGCCGATGGCCTTACGAAGCGGATCGGCGACGAGGTGATCATGTTCGCCCGACGGAGCATTCGTCGGATGACGGTTGTGGGCCTCGCCGACAGCCAGTCGCTCAAGTGGTTTGCCGAGGGGGGAGGCGTGGTCGTGGACATCCAGCCGCTGGAGGAGATGTCGAACGCCTTTGGTCTCGTGGATCGTGTCCGCGTGGTGATTGCACCGGGCGGCTCGCGGCCAGCCGTGTTGGAGGCTATCGCCAAACGGCTCCCTCCCACGCTCACGGCGGAGGTGCCCG
This sequence comes from Planctomycetaceae bacterium, assembly GCA_947464585.1. Next base: position 2,768 of record CANHYS010000219.1, read on the forward strand.
CCGGTCGCGCGGGCATGGCGGAGGACGTGCTCCATTCCGCGAACCTTGGCCTCGATTTCGTCACGGGGCTCACGGTAGCGATGGCTTGGTTCATCGTGGGCAACGCCATGCTGATGAATGTCACCGAGCGGCGGCGGTCGTTCGCGTTGCTGCGTGTGCTCGGTGCCACCGGCCGGCAGGTGGAGCGGTTCGTGATGGCGGAGGCGGCTCTGCTTGGCGGGGCGGGGTCGGTGGTCGGGGCCGCTGCGGGGCTGGCTGCGGCGGTGCCAATCTCAGCCGGTATCTCCCGCACGCTCCAGGCGCCGACGGCGTCGCTCGTGGTGCATCCGCTCGTGATTCCGGCGGCGGTCGTTTTGGGGACGCTCGTTGCCGTGGCGGCGGCATGGTGGCCGGCACGCGAGGCGGCCGATGTCGAGCCGCTGGCTGGGCTCGCGCAAGCACCACCGCCGCCGCGGGGGGTGTCTGGTCGGTTTCTCGCGATGGCGGTGGTCATGTGGGTGGTGTCGGCGGTCGTCATGACACTCGTCGTCTGGGAGAAGTTGCCGCCGAGGGCGGCGGTGCCCGCCGGCATCCTGATGATGCTCGCCTTCGTGGCCACAACGCCCGTTGTGCTGCCCACGCTTGGCGCGGCGTGTGCGAGACTGATCCCAGACCGCTGGCGGATCGAACGGACCTTGGCAGTCGAACAGATCATACGACAGCCCATCCGCACGGCGCTCACCACCGGCGTCTTGGTCGTGGCCGTGAGCAACGCCATCGGCCTTGGGCACGCCATCCGCGATAACGTCGATGATGTCCGCGGCTGGTATACGCGGCTCATGCGGGCCGACTGGATGCTCACGCATGCCGGGATGGTGAGTGGCGGCCTGGCCATGGCAGGACCGAAGATTCGCATGGCCGAGGAGGAAGTTCGTGCCCTGCCGGGAGTGAAGCGGGTCGAGGGGATCGGCGTGGCCGCCGGGCGGGTGGCCGGTGGCGCCTGTGTGGTGGTGGCCCGCGATATTCCCGCCGACACCCCGCTCCCAACCGATCCCGTGGGGACGACCGAGGCCGATCTGAGATTGGCGCTCGACCGGGGCGAAGCGGCGGCCGGCACGCTGTTGGCCCGTCGGTCCGGCATCAAGCCGGGAGACGAGGTGGAGGTGGAGGTGTATGGGCGGACGGCCCGCGTGAAGATCGCGGCACTCATCGTCGACTACACGTCGGGCGGCGCGTCGCTGCTGCTGCGGCGTGATGTGGCGGCGCGGCTCTTCGGCATGGAAGCCGCTGACATCGTGCTGGTAACGGCCAAACCGGGAGCGATGGTGAGCCTTCGCGACCCCCTGCAACGGATCGCCGAATCGCACGGCATGCTGCTGCGTTCGTTTGAGAACGTGCAGACGTTCATCAACGGGATCGTGGGTGGAGTAGTCAATTCGCTGTGGGCGATTCTCGGTCTGGGCTTCGTGGTCGGCAGTCTCGGTGTGGCCAACACGGTGACGATGAACGTGCTGGAGAAGACCCGCACGCTGGGCCTGTTGCGGGCCGTCGGCATGACCAGCGGCCAAGTGACCCGTCTCGTGGTGCTCGAGAGCGTGCTCCTCGGTGTGTCGGGCGGGCTGATCGGCGCCGTGGGGGGCATGTTCACGGCGCTGTTGATCCAACTCGCGAGCCAGCCGCTCCTCGGGCACCCGATCCGCGCCTCGCTGCGGCCGAGCGTGGTGGCCGTGAACCTCGTTGCGGCGGTGGTCGTCACGGCGCTGGCCGCCTGGATTCCGGCCCGGAGGGCCGTCCGCCTCGACCTGCTCGAGTCGATCGCGGCGGAATGACGGCCGCCTGTCGGGCCAGCCGGGCAGTGGATGGTGCGATCGGGAAGACCTTGCGGCCGTCAAGCTGTGCCGCCGGTTCGGGTCGTACGGGCCAATCCAATCGTGTCCATGCGCTCGGTTCTGTGGGTCGATCCAATTCCTCCGTAGGTGCCACCTCTCGACATGGCACCGGAAGGAAACTGGGTCAATCGCTGGAGCCTTGCCATGCGCATCCTGCTGTGGGGAATCCTGTTCGGGGTGTCGGCCGCTGTGTCGGCCATGCCCTCGGTTGGGTCCGATGAGATCGGACTGGACAGCCACCTGCTCACGCCCGTTGCCGACGACGGGGGCTTTGACGGTCAGGCGGCAGGATGCTGCGACGAGTTGGATGCTGATTGCCCGTCGCGTCGGTTCTACATCACCGGCATCATTGGCGCGTCGTTTGGCACCTTGCAGAGCGGCGGCATCACTACCGAGGGCAATTTCCCCAACACCGGCCGGGCCACCGACAGCCTGCTGACGGCCGGCGGCGCCGTCGGCATGGCGTTCGACCGTGCCAATGGTCTGCTACGACTTGAG
>CANHYS010000220.1 GCA_947464585.1 Planctomycetaceae bacterium
AACCCGTGGTAGATTTGCGGCATGAAACCCGCGCCCGGCACCGTTCATCATGTCACCGCCGCCGATCGCGGCCAGACGGTCGCGGCTTTTCTCCGTGCCAAGATGGCCACGGGTGACACCGGCACGGCGAGCTGGTCGCAGGTGCAGAAGCTCGTGCGGTCGCGGCGGGTGATGATCCACGGCAACATCTGCACCGACACGGCGCGGCGGCTCAAGGATGGCGAGGTGGTGAAGGTGCTCGCCGCAGCCGCAGCCGCGCCGCCGAAGGCCGACGATGTGCGGGTCGTCCATCTCGATGACCAGGTCGTGGTGGTCGACAAGCCGACCGGCATCACCACCACGCGGCACACCGAGGAACTCTCCTGGCCGACGCGGCGGCGGCAGGTGCAGCCCACACTCGACGAAATGGTGCCCGACGCGATCTCCCGACATCTCTTCGCCCGCCACGGGGCCCGCGGCAACAAAAAGCCCCGCCACATTCCGCCGGTACGGGCGGTGCACCGGATCGATCGGGAGACGAGCGGGCTCGTCGTGTTTGCCCGCACGGTTCCGGCCGAGCGGATCCTCGCCGAACAGTTCCGGGCCCATACGACTCACCGGCGGTATCTCGCCATCTGTGTGGGGCGAGTCGGGGCGGGCACGATCCAGACGAACCTCATCCGCGATCGTGGTGACGGCCGCCGCGGGTCGTCGGAGACCGAGGAAGGCAAACGGGCCGTTACCCACGTGCAGCCCGTCGAGCATTTCGGCGACGCCTTCACGCTCGTCGAGTGCCGGCTCGAAACCGGCCGCACCCACCAGATCCGCATCCATCTTTCCGAGATCGGCCATCCGGTCTGTGGCGAGCGGGTCTACTCCGCTCCGAGGCACATGAAAGTGGAAGACACATCGCAGGCCCCGCGGGTGATGCTGCACGCCGCCGAACTGGGGTTCGTCCATCCTGAAACAGGCGACGATCTCCGCTTCGAAAGCCCGCTGCCCGCTGACATGCGCAGGCTGCTCGACCGGCTGCGGGGCGGACGTGGCACGCCGCGTGCCGGTGTCGACCGCATCGACAAGCGGTCCTGACCGGGGTCCCGTGCGATTCTGGCCATTGTCGTGGACTCTCTGGCCGTCACAGTCCGCCATCACCAGCCGTCCCCCATTCTGCCACGCTGGAGCGACGCACATGTTGCGGCGACTGACACCGATGACTATTCTGACAGTTGAGCTTGGCGGGCGGGCATTCGGACCTCCTCGGTTGGCAAAATCTCTTATTTGTCGCAGCCAACAGGGCGATTCTGTCATTCACGCCGGTATCGATGGCTCATCTCTTTTATGTGTTTTATCTTCTCATCTCCTTATTGGTGTCTCATGAATCCTTACCGTTCTCGGGTTTCGCCTGGTGGATTGTCCCGTCCGCACCGGGGTTTCACCCTCGTTGAACTGCTGGTGGTGATCGCCATCATCGGCACGCTCGTCGGCCTGCTTCTGCCGGCCGTGCAGGCGGCCCGCGAATCGGCTCGGCGAAGCGCGTGCATCAACAACATCAAGCAGTTGGGTTTGGGGTTCCTCAACTTCCACGACGCCAAAGGCAAGTTCCCGGGCGCCACGCTAGGCACCTACAACTGGACGTGTGGCCCGACCGCCCTCGGACCGCTGGTGATGGTCCTGCCCTTCATCGAGGAAACAGCGCGTTACAACCGTTTCGACCTCACGAAGGACTTCAACGACCCGGTGAACGCCACGGCAGCCGGAGGCACGGTGCCCCCGGCCGCCTTCCTCTGCCCATCCTACGCCGGACCAAAGTCGGGCAGCGCCTACCAATATTGTGCGGGCGGCGGTGGATTCACGACCGGTGCCACCTGCTACCTCGGCGTGAGGGGCACTGCCAATGACTCCGTAGCGGCCAAGCGGGGTGTGTTCGGAATTCAGACCGTCAACAGCGTGACCCAGTCGGCGACCACGAAGGTCAAGGACATTCTCGACGGCACGTCCAAGACTTTCATGTTCGGAGAGTTCCGGCCCGATTCGCAGGTCGTGGTGGGCGCTGTCGCGGCAAACGATCCGTTCCCCGACAGCCGCTGGTCGCCCTGGTCCTTGGGGCACGTCCTCGAGGGCTCCGGCAGCACGAAGACCATGCTCTATGGCCCGAACCAGATCTCGGGGTTCACCCACTACAACCAGTGGGCGAACCATTCCTTCAGCTCGCAGCACACCGGTGGCCTGCACATGGTCAAGGCCGACGCCAGCGCGGGGTTCGTGAACGACACGATCGACATCACGATCTGGAGAAATCTGGCGACGATCGCGGGTGGCGAGTCGAACACCAATTTCGAGTGACCGAAATGTCTGTTCGACACGCCGACGTTTCCAATGCGCGGCACGACCGACATCGCCAACAACCATCAATCCCAAGGGAATCCGGAATGTCTCTGAAAGTGATCCTGAAGTCGTGGTGCGCCATCGCCGTGGCGTCCATCGCAATCGCGGGCTGCAGCGGCTCGAATCTCCCGCCTGTGGGGCAGGTGGGTGGCGTCGTCACGCTCGATGGCCAGCCGCTCACCAAGGGGCAGGTGCAGTTCGTGCCCGACAGCAGCAAGGGCACGAAGGGCCGCATGGCTGTGGGTCTCATCGGGTCGGATGGCCGGTTTAAGTTGACAGCATTCAAGCCGGGCGACGGTGCCCTCGTCGGTTTCCACAAGGTGGTGATCATCTGCGAGGAGGAGATGCCAGCGTTCGACCCGAAGGCGCCGCCACCGCCACCGAAGTCGCTGATTCCGATCCGCTACACTGACGCAAACACCAGCGGCTTCACTGCCGAGGTGAAGTCGGGTGCGAAGAACGACTTCACGTTCGCACTCGAGTCGCGGCCGCCGTCGCGGTAGGCGCGGAACCCTGCAGCCCGTTGCGGGAGCGGCTCACGGGCAGGTAGCATCGGCGACATGGAAACCGTCCGCTTTCGGCATGCCCACTTTTCGGCGCGGTTCCCCGTCGACTGCCTCTACACGCCCTCGCACTTCTGGATGCGGCCCGCGGATGGTGCGGCCGGGCAGGCCGTTACCGACGCCGCTGCCGAGGCGTCGAGCGGCGACACGCCGCGGCTGTGGCACGTCGGCTTCACGAAGTTCGCCACGCGGATGCTCGGCGAACTGGTGGAGATGGTGCTGGAGGTGAAGCCGGGCCAGACCGTTGCCGGCGGCGAGCGGCTCGGCACCGTCGAGGGCTTCAAGGCGGTGAGCGACCTTTTTTGTGTCGTCGATGGAACGCTGCAGGCCGCCAATCCGGCACTGACCGCCGAAGCCTGCCTCACCCACTCTGATCCCTACGGCGCCGGCTGGCTCTACGCCGTGCAGGGCACGCCCACGCCGGGCCATCTCGACGTGCACGGCTACATCGCGCTGCTCACCGCGACGATCGATCAGTTGCAGGCCTCCCGCTATAGTGATGGCGACGGGCATGCTGGCGAAAAGCCTGCCCAATCTGACGAGCCCGAGCCAGGAGACGATGCATGACAGCCGTGAAAGCCCGATACATCATGGTCGGCGGCTTTCTCGGAGCGGGCAAGACGACTTCGATCCTGCGGCTGGCTGAGTGGCTCACCATCCGCGGACTCCGCGTGGGCTTGGTCACGAACGATCAGGGCGGGGGGCTCGTCGACACGGCCCTCGCTGCGGCCCACCGGATGCCGGTCGAGGAGATCGTGGGCGGCTGCTTCTGCTGCCGGTTCACGTCGCTGGTCGAGGCGGCCGAGTCGCTCGTGCGGGAGACGGCGCCCGATGTGCTGATCGCCGAGCCGGTGGGAAGCTGCACCGACCTTGTGGCCACGGTGACACTGCCGCTGGAGCAGATCTACGGCGACCGCTTCACAGTGGCCCCGATGAGCGTGGTCGTCGATCCGCTCCGGGCCGAACGGGTGCTGGGCCTCGCCACCGCGAAGCTCTCGGAACACGTGGCCTACATCTACCGCAAGCAACTTGAAGAGGCGGAGATCATCGCCATCAACAAGTGCGACCTCGTCGAGGCCCCGCGACTGGACCGGCTGCGGGTGGCCCTCGCGGCGGTGAACCCGCAGGCGACGATTCTCGAATGCTCGGCCCGCGATGACAGGGGGCTTGAGCCGTGGTTCGAGCGGCTGCTCGCCGACACGTCGCAGGCGGCGGCGATCGCCGAGATCGATTACGACCGCTACGCGCTCGGAGAGTCGCTGCTCGGCTGGCTCAATGCCGAGGTGCGAATTGGTGCGGCCGATGCGGCTGAGTTCGACGGGAACGAACTGCTTGTGGCGATCCTTTCGCAGATCCGCGCGGCGATCGAAGCAAGCGGCCACGAAATCGCACATCTCAAGGGCACGCTCGCGATCGAGGGGGATCCCTACGAACTCGCCGCGGCCAACCTCGTCCGCACTGCCGACGCGGCCCACCTCTCGCACCGGCTGTCTGAGCCGATCGACATCGGCCGGCTGCTCGTCAACCTGCGGGCCGAGGCCGACCCGGCTGATCTGGAGCGGGCGGTGCGGGCCGCGGTATCGGCCTGCACCACGGGGCTCCCCCACGAAATCCTCCACCTCGAACACTTCCGGCCCGGCCGGCCCGTGCCCACCCACCGCATCGCCGCGCGGGTATAAATGGGGACGGGAGCGACTTTCGCCGCAACAACTCGATCCTGTCACTTTTCCCTTCCACATCTGCGAAAATCGCTCCCGTCCCCCTCACGAGTCACGCCATGATCCTCCCCCAGATGGCCGGCCACATGCTGTCTTCGGTGGCACCCAACTGCCTCTGGAAGTTCGGCTGGAATTTCGGCGTAAAAGGGCTGATCGCCGTCGAGAAATTCAAGGCGAGGCAGCGGAAGGGGATCGTCTTCCCGCCGTTTCTCCATCTCTCGATCATCAACTCCTGCAACCTCAAGTGCCAGGGCTGTTGGGTCGACGTGCAGGCGCCGCGGACGACGGTGCCGTTCGAGGAACTCGACGCGATCGTCAGCGATGCGAAGGCGCACGGCAACGTCTTCTTCGGGCTGCTCGGGGGCGAGCCGTTCCTCCACCCGCGGCTCCTCGACCTGCTGGCCGCCCACCCCGACTGCTACTTCCAGATCTTCACCAACGGCCAGTTGATCACGCCCGAGATCGCCCGCCGCCTCCAGGCG
>CANHYS010000221.1 GCA_947464585.1 Planctomycetaceae bacterium
AAGCTGATGTAGGGAGCGAGCCGGAAGAGCATGCCGTCGGCACCTTCCGGCATCAGGTCCTCCTTGGCGAGAAGCTTGATTCCATCGGCAAGCGACTGGAGCCAGCCAAACCGGCCGCCAGTCCGCGTAGGGCCGAGGCGGTCCTGAATTCGGGCGGCGATCTTTCGCTCGGCCCAAATGAATACGAGGGCACCACCCGCGATCACGTTGAGGATCAGGGCGGCGGCGACAAAGGCCGTGATCGTCCAGGCCAACCACTCGGGCAGGCCGACCGTGTTGATCAGAAAATCAGCCATCGGTGCTGGATTTCAGGCTGGGTTTGAGGTGGGCAAAAATGCCCTCGAACCAACGATTTCCCGGGGGGAAACCGACTTCGTGAAAAATCGCACGAAGTTTGCACCAAGTCGGCCTAATTCACAAGTGCCGGGGTAAAAAACCGGGGTAAAAACTGCCGGGGGATCGCCCTACCGGTCAATCTCGCCCATCACGATGTCGAGGCTGCCCACGATGGCCGGCACGTCGGCGATCAGGCACCCACGGCAGAGTTCGTGCGTGACGGCAAGATTCGAGAACGAACTCGAACGGGCCCGCACCCGCCACGGAATCGCCGAGCCATCACTGACGAGATAAAAGCCCATCTGCCCCTTCGGACATTCGGTCTCGAGGTAGGCGTCACCGGCGGGAATCTTCTCCGTCAGTTTCACCGGTTCGCCAAGCGGGCCCTTGCAGGCGGAATAGCGGTCAATCGCCTGCCGTACGAGATCCATCGACTGCACGACCTCGAGCATCCGCACGAAGAAGCGGTGCCAACAGTCGCCGAGAATGGCGTCCGCAGGCACGGGCGGATACGCATGGTCCCGCGGATAATGGCCGTTCTTCATCACGGCAACCTCGAAGGCGTAGCCTTCGTACATCGCGGTATAGATGCTCTCGCCGTCTCGCCGCATGTCCTGATCGACGCCGCTGCCCCGCAACACCGGCCCGGAGCAGCCGTATTCGATCGCCAATTCCGGTGACATCACACCGATGGCCGCCGTGCGTTTCACGAAGATCGCATTGGTGGTGAGCAGTGCATGGTATTCCTGAATGATCGGCTCGAACTGTTCGAGGAACTCCTCGCACTTCCGCAGCCAGCCGGGGGGCAGGTCGGCCGTCAGTCCACCCACCGTGATGTAGCTGTAGGTGAGCCGGGCGCCGCACGCCTCCTCGAAGAGGTCGAGGATTTTCTCCCGCTCGCGGAAGGCATAGAGGAACGGGCTGAACGTGCCGAGGTCGAGGCCGTAGGCTCCCATGCCCACGAGGTGGCTGGCGATCCGCCCCATCTCGGCGATGAGGACGCGGAGATGCCGGGCCCGCTCGCTCACCTGATACTGCATCAGTTTCTCGACGGCGAGCGACCAGCCGAGATTCATGTTCATCGCGGCGAGGTAGTCCATCCGGTCGGTGTAGGGAATCCACTGCCGGGCGGTGAGATTCTCGCCGATCTTCTCTGCGCAGCGGTGGAGATAGCCGATATGGGGCTCCACCTCTGACACGATTTCACCATCGGTGCGGAGCACGAGCCTGAGCACACCGTGCGTGCTGGGATGCTGCGGCCCCATATTGACGAGCATCTCGTCCGTGCGGACGTCGAATTCAATGATCCGCGGATCGTCGTCGATGAGCGGTGCCATGGTGGTATGTTCGTCCTTTTGAAGCCTGATGACGATCGATCAACGCGAAAAGACCCTGTTGATTTTTCCGCAATCTGTCTCGCTAGCGGCCGCGGATGCCGTGGTATTCCAGGGGTTGCTCGTAATCCTTGCGGAGCGGATAGCCTTCCCAGTCCTCCGGACAGAGGATTCGCCGGAGGTCAGGATGGCCGGTAAACCACACACCTGACAGGTCATAGACCTCGCGCTCGTGCCAGTTGGCACCGCGCCAGACACCAGCCACGCTTCCCACCTCGGGCAACTGACCGGGCACGTCCCCCTTCCACCGCGGCAGCTTCACCTTCAGCACGATGCTGACCCGCGAGGCCGTGCTCCAGAGGTGGTAGACCAGTTCCGTATGCGGCTGCCAGGTCACCTTGGCCGCCTTCTTCGGATCGGGTTCGAACCAGTCGACGGCGGTGATGCACTCAATCGCGTCGAATCGGACGGTGCTCTTTTCGCGCAGCCAGCGGCAGACTTCCACCAGGCGTTCGGGGGCGACCTCAATCCAGGGGTCGAGGGCGTCGAGACGACTGCCCGCAACGGCGCCAGGCAAGGCTTGCTCCAGCTGTTCCAGGAATCCGGGACCTCTCATGGCAGACCTGTGTTCTCAATCGTTCGAGGGAAAATCGCGTTCGTGGGAGAAACGGCATCAACGTGGCACCGGGTAACAGGACACACCCGCCCCAGCTTCGTCCGGGTGAACGGGCTTGCCACGACTACCCCGTCGTGTTTCGCCCGCCACCGCCTGAACTCTGCCCGGCGGCAACCTGCGAAGAAACGGCACGAACCCAGTCAAGGTCGCCGCGGTACCAGACATAGGCAAAACCGATCAGGAGCACGGCGAAGAACGCGGCCATATCCACAGCCGCCGTCCGCGCGAGCAGCGTACCGGCATGGGCGACGGCCTCTGACGCACCACCTGCCAACTCCGGGAACAGCGGCACCGCTGGGTTCTCGACACCAAGTTCCCTGATGAGGCCGGCGGCCGCGGGCGTCAACGTGCTGCCATCAGCCTGCACGGTCGCAAACGCCGGATCCGCCAACTGCACTGCCTTGCCAAAAACCGTCGCCCAAGGGAAGAAGAGCGCGACCTCGACGTCGAAGATGATGAACAGCAATGCCACGACGTAAAAACGAAGGTCGAACTGCACGAAGCTGGAGCCGATCGTCGGCTCACCGCACTCGTACACCTCCAACTTTTCGGCGTTGGGAGCCCGCGGCCGCACCAGCCAACCGATGAGGAGGTTGACGAAGAGAAACGCTGCCCCGAGGGCGACGAACAACGCGACGTAGCCGGCAATCAGTACGGGATTCATCGGTGCTCACTCGACAGGGAATCAAGGCAGAATGATTACTGGTTGGGGCCACCGTGGACCGGATCGACGATCACCTTCGATGCCGCCACGGCCGTTGGGTTGAGTGTGGAACGGCCCCATGCCACCTCCACCGGCAGCCTCGCAAAATCGACGATCGTGCCGTCGCGGCTGTAGCAACTCAAGTCGAGCGTCGAACCCATGAAGATGCAGTCGACCGGGCAAGGCTCCACGCAGAGCGCACAGAACATGCACTTGGAATAGTCGATGGTGAAGCCGCTGACCTGGAACCCCTTGCCGCCGCTGACGCGTTCCTTGCCAATGTAGATGCAATCCACGGGGCAGGCCTTGGCGCACTGGTCGCAGGCGATGCACGTCGTCAGGTCGTACCGGTGAAAACCGCGGTAGCGGGCCGCCACGGGGGCCGGGAGTTCCGGGTATTCGAAGTGCTCGGTGAACGTACGGCGCTTTTGGTCGTACGTGCTGCTAAATACCCGCAGCGTCACCAGCATGCCGTCTGCCACAGTCCGAACGGCAGTGAACAGATTTCGAAACCATTCTCGCATGGCGATTCCAATCGAAGGTGCATCCAAACCGAGACCCCACCGGGCACTTTCACCGCGGGGCGTCACCATCTGGCAGAGGCACGGCCAGAGTATAGAGACCACCTCCACACCAACAAGCGGCCGCGCTCTTTTCAGGGGCATTGCTGGCTTTGCTCTCCCCGGCCGCCGGCGGAGGCCCGTCCCCCCTCCCGCTGCCGCTGCCCGCCCCAGAAGTATTGGCAGAGCGACTGACACGCAGGCCGGCCAGGTGTCCCCAAGGGCCTGAAATCCGCCGCAAGAGGGGGCGGTGGGAGGAAGAACTGGCGCTAACGCTTCATTTCTGCGTTCCGGATTGATTCCTTGGCCCGGGAATTGCTTGACCGGCCCGCAAAACCCTCTACAGTAAAGGTATCGGAGTCAACGCAGTTTGCCCCTTCGCCGCCAGCGCGGCGGTTGAACAGGTGGACAGCCGGCTTCTTCGGACCGCCAAGGAAGGTTTCAATGTTGGTCCTGTCGCGGAAAAAAGACGAGAGCATCGTCATCAACAACGACATCACGATCGTTGTGGTGGAGATCCGTGGCGACAAGGTCCGTCTCGGGGTCGAGGCACCGAAAGAGGTGCCCGTTCACAGGCAGGAAGTGTTCGAGGCCATTGCCCGTGGAGAAACGGTGGCGGAATCGGTGGATGCCGAAGCCGGCAAGGTACGCACCGCAGACGATTCCACAGCAGGTAACCCTCCTCACGCCGACTGACGCCTGTCATTCCGCGAGAGAAGAGGCTGTTCGAACGGCGTGTTCACGGTATGCTGTGCTGACGTGCGGCCCTGTCGTCTAGGGGCCTAGGACACTGGCCTTTCACGCCGGTAACACGGGTTCGAATCCCGTCAGGGTCATTTGCTCGCACCATCACTCCGCACGCTGTCGAAACGCTCGGGCCTTTTTCTTTTTTGTCGCTCCGCTGAAAACCAGCGCTGAACCTCAACGCTGAACCACATGTCCGACTCCTACGACGCTGTCCTCTTGGTCTCGTTCGGCGGGCCCGACGGCCCGGACGATGTCCTGCCGTTTCTGGAAAACGTGCTCCGCGGGCGGAACGTGCCGCGGGAACGGATGCTGGAAGTGGCCGAGCACTACAACCACTTCGGCGGCAAGAGCCCAATCAACGAGCAAAACCTGGCGATCCTCGCCGCCCTTCGTGACGAACTCGACCGCCGCGGACCACACCTGCCGGTCTACTGGGGCAACCGCAACTGGCATCCGTTGCTCACCGACACGATCCGCGAGATGGCCGATGCTGGCGTGAAACGGGCGATCGCCTTCGTCACCAGTGCCTACAGCAGCTACTCCGGCTGTCGCCAATACCGGGAAAACATCGCGGCTGCCTGCGCGGCGTTGGGCGAGCGTGCCCCACAGATCGACAAGATTCGCGTGTTCTTCAACCATCCCGGCTTCGTCGGGCCGATGGCCGACAATGTCAGGCGGGCGGTCGGCCAGTTCCCGGAGAGCGTCCGCGCCGCCGTGCCCGTGCTGTTCACGGCCCACAGCATTCCGACCTCGATGGCGGATGGATGC
>CANHYS010000222.1 GCA_947464585.1 Planctomycetaceae bacterium
CTGTGGCGGATCATGAAGTAGTGGTAGCAGGCGATCGAAACCACGATGCCAGACACCAGCAGAGCCGGCCGGTATTCCGAATCAACGTGCGCCCGGGACATGAACAAGAACAGGGCGGCAGCGCCCATCGTCGCGACAGTCATCGAAAAGATGTTGTCTACCGCGTTGTACTGAAATACGGACAGATCGGGCATCGCCGATCCAAGCAAACAGAAGCCTTCGATCATCGCTTCACCTGTTTTTAATGTGGTGCTAGAAAAAATACACGCTTCACCATCTCGGCAACGACCGCCAACTCCATGGGCAAGCCACATTCGGCTGGCCACTGGCAACGGACGATTCCCCCTCCGAGAGGGTCTGGGCGACTCCTCAAACGTCTGCGAGATCGTAGGCGTCAAGGGACATTTCGGCAAGACAATACCGGACGAAAAACAGGACCTGCCCCGCGGCGGCGGTACAACAACGGCTGTCAGACCGCTTTTCTGGCGACATTGCCCGCCTCAGCAGGCCATGGGCCGCCGTCCTCAATAGACGTCTTTCAGATAGCGTTTTTCATTTTTCACGAGGGTTTCCGAGACCCACTCGTCGGCCTGATCAAGCGTTTTCCCGCCATGCTTGGCAACGACCGTCACCAACGATGCATGAACGTCTTTGGCCATTCGCTTTGCGTCGCCGCAGACGTAGAAGAACGCACCCCCGTCCAGCCAACGCCAGAGTTCAGCACCCTCTTCTTCCATGCGGTGCTGCACATAGACCTTTTCGGCCTGATCTCGGGAAAACGCAGTGGAGAGTTTGTGAAGCAACCCGGATTGCTCGGCAGCCAGGAATTCCTCTTCGTAAAGGAAGTCGGTTTTCGCGTGCTGATCTCCGAAAAAGAGCCAATTGCGACCCGAGTGGCCATGGATGGCACGGTGCTGGAGAAAGCCTCGAAACGGGGCGACCCCAGTTCCCGGACCGACCATGATCATGTCGCGATCCGACGGGGGAAGATGAAAATGCCGCGTGGGTTGGACATAGACGGGGACCGACGACTCGTCGGCCAGATCAGCCAGGTAACCGGAGGCGAGGCCCTGTTTTTGACGGCCGTGGGAGGTGTACTGAACGAGGGCAACCGTCAGGTGAGCCTCTCCGGGACGGTGGTCGGGCGAGGATGCGATTGAGTAGAGTCGGGGTGCGATCGTGTTCAGGAGACCGGGAATGTCCGCGGGCTCAAAATGAACTCCCGGAGCATCACGAAGCACATCGATCACATCCCGGTCGAAAATATAGTGGTCGAGCTTTTTGTCGTCGGCACAAATGTCCTCGAATCCCTGCTTCGCCGGGCCCGTAGCTTGTTCCGCCACAGCTCGTACAAACTTTTTCCTCACACGGTTGAGGACGGCAGAGGTTGCAATGGTTTCGTGCAGAGCAGCATCGTTCTGAAGGCCCAACGTCTCGATGAATTCGCGGACCAAAGGTTCGGGGTTCCGCGGAAAGACGCCGAGGGCATCGCCACAGGTGTACGTCGGCCCCGCCGAGCCTAATTCGATGACGATGTGGCGGGTGTCTTTGCTCGAACCTTGTTGGTTGAGTCGGCGATTGTCACGAAGCCGCGCGGCAAACGGGTGCTTCCGACCGAAAGCCGCCTCTGAAGTAGGAAATTCGGCCATAGTGCGTCATGCCCCCCTCAGGGACGTGCCAGGATTTCAGGGACGTTCCGGGATTTCGCGGTGCGAGTCCTTCTTTCTCTCGGCGGGCAGAGTATCGCCTTCCGGTCTCCCCTGCTCCAGTCTGACGGTCGAACTGAACCAGCTAAACACGCCGAGAACCGCGATGCCATAGACCATGGCGACGAGCGCAACTCCGAGATCGTAGGGCTTCGGTGTCGACAAGGACACACGGAGAAGCACCGTCGAGATAACGAACCCCGCGTTCCGAAAGACATACTCATACCGATCGTAGTAGGCCAGTGACACGATCAGAAGAAACACGTCTGAAAAAATCATGAATTCGAAGAAGAGCGGGAAGAAAAAGAGGTCGGGATTCTGCGGCGGATGCGGCTGACCGATGACCGTCGCCGGCACGATTCGCAACCAACTGGCGAAATTGAGTGCGGCGAGTCCTATCAGGACGAAGAGCAGCAACACGGCGACCGATTTTTTCAGCTCGATGAAGCCGTCGAGATTTCTCTCAATCGAGATCTTGGGCGTCCTCTGGCGAATCAGGGTGAATCCGGTCACGATCACGAACATCGCAACGGCCCCCACCATGTCGAGCAACACCGCGCTGGCTGCTTCAGGTTCTGCCAGCCAGTTTTCGATGTCTTCAAAGCTCCCGATATCTTTAAAGACACGTCGCACGATGATGAGCGACATGATCTGATACTGCTTGGCGATTTCTCCGGTATGTGAATTCGCGATCGCAAAAACGAGGAGAATGACCTCGTAGAAAAGAATGATGCTGAACGGCGTGTAGACCGCGTGAAGAGGGCTGCGATCGACGCCTTCAAGGATCGTCTGCGGCATGTCGGGCAGATTCCGGACGGCTGCGATGAGCAGGAGATGCATGAGAAAGCCGCCGGCGGCGGCAATCACGACACCTTTTTCGAACCAATCTTGTTTCGAACATTCCGCCAGCCGATCGAACAATGTGGCCAGCAGATGGCGGACTGGTAGAAACATCGGGTACCAAAGCCTTCACTGGATCTGCTGCGTGCGTGGCTGTTCTCGATCCATCTTACCGCTGCGACACGCTGCAGGCTTTTCTCGCTCAAGTGGCCGGCACCTTTGTGCTTACACACGCCACAGCCCGCGCCGCAGCCAGCCCTGACTCCAGGCCAGCGAGTGCCGCCAGCGGCGGGCGTGGATCGGAAAGTGACGGAAACCGTCCCACTCGTCACCAAACCAGGTTTCGTCGGGGATCCGCTGCAACGCCCGCTCGTGGGCCAGGAGCGTGAAGAGGCTCTGGTCGTGACGGTGGCCGCGAAACTCCGGATGCTCTCCCTGCGGCGAAGGCGAGTCGTCGACGACCGCGACATCCCGCATCCGCGCCTCCCACTCCCTGACGAGGTCGAGCGTCTCCGGCCCGACCCGAAACACGAGTGCCGTGGCCGCCACCATCTCCCGCGCACGCATCGCAGGATCGTCGGCACGGAATGCCGCGAGCGTGGCCCGCTTCGTCCACTGCCCCACGAGGCCGTCGAGCGTGAAGGCGAGCACGCCCGTCGGATGGCCGGCGGCCAGCGCGAAATACTCCTCCAGTCGCGACCGTCCCTCGGCGTTGAGCGAGCAACCGGCATCGCTGTAGACGAGCATGTCACCGGTGGGCAGTTGCTCGAGGTGGCGACGGATGGCGTATGGCTTCCATGTCCAAAGGCCGTAGCCACGGCGGTGCCCCCGCACGGTGTCGGCATGCTGCCGCCAGTAATCGGGCCCAAGCCACCGCTCGTCGACGGTGTGGATCGATGCGAATCGATTCATCGTCTGCGCCTCGCGACGGACCCGCGCCAGCGACCCGCGGTAGCGGCGGTTTGCAAACGACAGCAGATGGGCGTTGGTCATGACAAAAAAGCCCCGCGATGGGCGACAACGAGAGGGTCGAGACTCCGCGAGTATCGACGACATGTCAAGCATGCGACAACTCGGTCTGTACCGCCCATCAGTCGCCCGAGGCGGTCGTGTCAACGGCGCAAGCCGAGGTTGAACGTCAGCCCGATCAGGCCAATGTCACCGGCGAAAGAGCCCAACTTGCCAAAGAATGCCGGTTGGCTGCCGAGACCGGTGGTCCAATACTGGGCCTCGGCTCCACCTCCGGCGAAGAGCACCGCACCGCCACCGATCGATCGCTCCCAGCGAGGACCGACCGAAAGTTCGACGATGCTGGCGCATGTGCCCGACTGACTGTTTGGCTGAAGGCTGAAACGGCCACCTGGCACCACGCTATTACCGTAGACGCCGGACCACTGCGCGGTGCCAAACAAACTCCACGCCGGAAAGCGAACACAGTGCCGGATCACCTGCGCGCCGCAGGTGACGCCAACGCCATCGAACCGCCAGCGTTCCCCCGGCACGGCCTCGTTCTCGCTGTCGATGAGTTGCAAGCCATTGCCCGCGTAGGTCAGTCCTCCGGAAAACAGCAACTCCCAGCGACGAAAATCGACCTGCTGGGTCGCCTCGAGATCGAGCTTCTGGAAGACGAGGTGCGTCCCGAACTGGTTCTGATCCAGCATGGCTGTCTGGTCGTATTGCCACCACCGCACCCGCATGCCCTGGCCTTCCTCGTTCGACACCCCGCCCCACAACCGCCACGCAGGCAGGAAGTCGATGTCGCCCACGTACAACGCGGTTGTCGACCCGGCCTCGCCGCATGGCTTGAAGAAGATCAGTTCGGCGCCGCCGGAGAGGCCACTGCCATGAGGGGCAGAGTCCGCCCGCGTGAGGGCCTCGAGCCTCTCGATCCGCGATTCCAACTCAGACTGAAAGGCGTCGACGGGTGCCGATGACGTGGCGTCGACCGTTTCAGGTTCCGCCATGCCATCCGCCCATGCAGCCCCCGCCGCTCCGCCGACAACGACCGCCGCCATGAGGATCGCTCGTGCCCTGTGCATGCCTGCCTCCCGTGACGCCACGCCACCAAGCAATCCCCCGCAAAGAGGGGTCTCGCGTGCTGGTCATCGGGCGGACGGGCCACGACTCCGCATCGTCACGGATCCTGAGCGGGATCCCTTGCCGGGGCTTCCCCGATCTTCACGCCAACCCGGCTTTCGCCGCCCGCCCACAGTGAAGCAACCATGCCTCCTCGATCTCATCGGAGGCCCGCTCCACACCATCTTCCGCCGACAGCCTGGCGGCGACGTCGCGGCAGCGGGTTGCCACGGCCGAATCGTCGAGCAGCCCGCGGATCGTCTCGGCGAGGGCGGGGCCGCGAAAGCGTTTTGGCGGCAGGCTCTTCCCCACGCCGAGCCGTTCGACGCGGGCTGCGTTGTCGCACTGATCGAAGCCCATCGGCATGATCACCTGCGGCACGCCCGCCGCGAGCGCCTGCGACATGGAGCCGATGCCGCCGTGGTGCACGAGCAGGGCCGATCGCGCGAGCAGCCAGCGGAACGGCACGAAGTCGACATGCCGCACGCCGTC
>CANHYS010000223.1 GCA_947464585.1 Planctomycetaceae bacterium
GATGATGCCGGGGCTGGCGGAGCAGGGCACTGGTGGCGCCGGAATGGTGGGTGTGACCGCGAGCACGGGCCTCGTGCGGTAGGCGACATGTCCTGCACCGCCGGTCAGGCTACCCCGAACACGCTGCGCTCGCGGACGGCTCGGCGAATGCGGCGGGGACGACGGTAGGCCTTCTCCGCCGAGGGCGTCCTAAGCTCGCTTCGGTGTCCGGGGTAGCCTGACCAATCCCGTCGCTTGCGCTCAGGGCTTGTATGGGTGGGCGGTACAGCGTGCCTGCATACAAGCCCCCGGCGTGAGCCGGAGGATCGTGCGGCATGAAGACAGATCCCGTCGCTTGCGCTCAGGGCTTCTATGGGAATCGCACGATGCGAGGTTTTTCGTCAAGCCAGGTCGCGGTCTTGGAAGAGAACGAGTGCCACGAGCAGGGCCACTGCGGAGTAAAGAGCCGCATAGAGCGCGGCCCAGCCCAGGTAGCTCCACGGCACCGGCACGCCACCCACGACGGCCGCCTCGATCGTGAAGTGCTCGAGCACCGGCAGAATCGTGGCGAACAATTGACCCACAAACCGCACGATCGAAAGTTTGCCGACGCTCGACTGCACGATCAGCGGCACCAGGTGGCCGAGGGCGTAGACCGTGAAGCAGATGATCAGATTGGGCACGATCCCCAGTCGGGTGGAGACTGCGAGGCTGACGGCCGCCAGGAGAATCGTCTCCAGCAGTGAGAGCACCAGCCCCGGCACCACGGTGATCATTTCGTCGGCGCAGTCCCGCCAGATCGGATCGAGCTTGGAGCCTTCGCGGGCGTCGTAGACGACCTTGAGGCTCGTCGTGGCGAGCAACACCGTGCCGAGAATCATGAACACGAGCAGCGCCACCAGCACCAGCCCGGCGAACTTGCCGAGGATGAACTGTGGACGCGTGAGCGGCTTGGAGAGCACCGTCAGCGCGGTCCGGCCCTCGATCTCCTCGGCCACCGACACGCTCGCGGTCCAGACGACGACCAGCAGCGCCAGCACCTTGATCAGTGTGAGGCCGCTGTCCTTCAGCATCTTCACGTCTTCGCCGAAGGTGTTGTAGGGGATCACGATGAACGCCATCAGCACCACCACGCCCACGATCAGCGCGACGGCGAAGATCGGTTGCCCGATCGCCTCCTTCGTCGTCGCTGAGGCAACCGCCGCGATACGGCGCGGCACCAGACGGAACAGGCCGTAGGCCAAGGACAGCGTGAGCAGGGTGACCACCGTCCAGGGCAGCAGCGCCGCCTGCGGAAACTCCGGGACGAGCTTCCAGTTCGCGGTGAGTTGCACCGGCTTGTCAGAGGCGTTGGTCGCCTCCAGTTTGGCCCGCGCCCCGAGGAATGGATTGGTGCCGCCCTCGACGCGGTTCCACGACCACCGGTTGCTGTTGGTTGCGTCGAGTTCCACGTCAGGCACCTTCGACAGCGCGAAGCCCTCGATCGGCTGTTGCGTGCGGACCAGCAGCGGCGCGTCGCTCTGGAGTTCCAAAGAGGCCAGTTCCTGCGGCCTCAGGTCGAGCGGAATTTCCTGGAGCGTGGCACCAGGCGGCACCGTCGTGCTGACTGATACCCGGTCGGCTGACGTCAGCCGGACGAGCGATCGCCAGATCTGTCCCATCGGCACGAGCGGCGCACATGCGACCGCCACGCCGGCCATCGTCAGGAGGAGCCAGGCCATCGGTCCGGCAAAGCCATCGCGGAGGCTCGTGCGGGCCTCCGCGGCCGCCCGCGGCGCCACCACCAGCAGAATGGCCCAGACCATTGCCAGAACGGCGAGCGTGATCAGTGCGCCGACGCCGAGCAGCCAGATGGGAGGAACGGCAACCAGCCAACGATTGGCAAACAGCGGGATCATGGGAGCACGTGGGGTGGATGAAGGGACGGACCTGAACGACAGAGCCAAACGACTCGAGAGGCTGGGCTGGGCCGATGATGACGCCGTCCCCGCCGACGATCCGGGGGGTCATTATGACCGCGATGCAGCAGGAGTGGAAGTCTCCGTGCCGGCAGGCCCGGCCAGAACGGTCACGCCGGGGCCGTCCAGCGGCCAGCGGGCGAGAACGCGGTGCAGATCATCGACCGTCAGCCCTTCGACGATCCGGAGGTTGTCGGCCACCGAGCGGTAGCCGCCGCCGTGCGCCCATTCGAGGCCGACATGGAACAACCGCCGCCGGGGCCGTTCGCCTTCCAGCACCACCCGGCCGGCGAGCTTGTTGCGGGCCTGGGTGAACTCCGACTGGCTGATTCCCCCCGTCGCGGCCTGGCGGTAGACATCGAGAATGCGGGCCAGCAGGGAGTCCACGTCGGCTGCGTCGCAGGAAAGTTGCGTGATCATCAGTCCGGCGTCGAGGAAGTCGTGGTGGTGACACGAAGCATGTTCGGCGTCGCCGGAATCGACCATCGCCCAATAGAGACGGCTTCCCGAGTCGTCACCGAGCGCCACTGAGAGCAGTTTCGCGGCAAAGCGATCGTCATCATCACCGGCCGGTCCCGCCGACATCCGCACCGCGTATTCGAGCGTGGCGGTGGGGCGGACGATCCGTTCGAGATGGTCGCTGTTTGCCTTGGGCATCGGCAGACGTCGATCTGGAATCGCCCGAGGCTCCCAGCCTCCGCAGAGCCGTTTGGCCGATTCCACGAGCGCCGGGAAGTCGACCGCACCCGTCGCCGCAAGCACGATGTTTCCAGGACTGTAACGGCGGCCGTGATACTCCCGCATCGCCTCCACGGGCAGCGACTGAATCGATTCAACGGTGCCGAGCACGCTCCGCGCCAGCGGGTGCTGCCCGAAGAACGCCGCCCGGCAACGGTCATCGGCGCCAAACGGCGGCTGGTCGTCATACATGCGGATCTCTTCGAGGATGACGAGCTTCTCCGTGGAGAAATCCTCCTCCCGCAGGGCCGGCCGCATCATGCGGGCCAGGAGATCCACCGCCTCATGCTGCTGCGATGGCAGCACGGCGGCATGGTAGACAGTGTCCTCCTCGCTCGTGAACGCATTCGCGCTGGCGCCCATCCAGTCGAATCGCCGATTGATCTCGTCGGCCGACAGGTCGGTCGTGCCCTTGAACACCATGTGTTCGAGGAAGTGGCTCGCCCCCCAGAGGTCGTCGCTCTCATCCCGGGCACCGGTGCGGACGAAGAAACCGATGCTCGTGGAAAGAGCGCCGTCGGTCACCTCGGCGATGATATCGAGCCCGTTGTCGAGGCGTTCATGCAGAAACCGCATCGCGCACCTCCAAGGGTTCCCGGCCGAGTGATACGACCGAGAGGTCTTGAACGGGATGCTTCGCCAGCCACCCCTCGATCGACTGCACGCTGAGGCGGTCGTAGCGATCCAGTTCCTCGGCGAGCGTGCGCACCTTGCCGAGGTGGTACCATTGCCGGGCGATGGCGCCGGCCCGCGCCGCGCTCGACTCCTGCTGCATCACCAGCGCGCTTTTGGCCCGTGCCTTGACGCGGTCCAATTCGGCCTCCTGGATCGTGCCCGGCAGGCGGTGGATCTCGGCGAGCATCACGTCGAGCGTCTCCTGCGCCCGTGCCGCCGTGGTGCCCGAGTAACACATGGCCATCGCGAAGTCGCGGTGGGTCTGGTATCCGGCAGAAACGCTGTAGCAGAGGCCGCGTCGCTCGCGGACCTCGGAAAACAGACGCGAACTCGAGCCGCCGCCGAGCACCGCGAGTGCCGCCGTGGCCTCGTAGGAGTCGTCCGAGTGATAGGGTGGGGCCGACCAGGCAAGGGCGATGTGCGTCTGCTGCGAGTCATGAGGCACGTGCTTCACCCGCGGCCCGCGAGGGCCTGTCTCGACCGGTTCTGCGCCGCCCGTTTTCCAGTCGCCGAAGAGCTGTTCGATCCGCGGTACGAAGTCGTCCCAGTCGATGCGGCCAGCGATGGCGATGATCGCGCCGCGCGGCTGCACGTGGGCGGCGACGAAGCCGCGGATATCCTCCCCCGAGAGGTGTTCGACATCGGCCGAGAGTCCTTCGGACGGCATGCCCCACGGCGCCGGATAGTGGATCTCACGCAATGACAGGATCGCCCGGTGGGCCGGGTCGTCTTCGGTACCAGCCAGGTTCTGCAGCACCATTTGCCTGGCGTTTTCCAGTTCCTCGTCCGCGAGGAGCGGTCGCCGGAGGATGTCGGCGTAGATCGGCAGAGCGTCGGCCAGCTGCCGGGCGACCATGGCCCCGGAGAAGCTCGCGTGGCTCATGGAGACGGCCTGGGCCCACTGCACCCCGGCCCCCTCGAGATCCTCGACGATCTGCCGGCTGCTGCGAATACCCGCACCACGGAGCATCATCTCGCCCGAAAGGGAGGCCAGGCCGCACCGGCCGCTGCCATCGTGGACGGCGCCGGCTGGTGTGTGGAAGGCCACCGCCACCGATTCGAGGCCTGGGAGTTCCTCGCCGAGCAGCACGATGCCGTTGTCGAGCGTCGTCGAAAAAAGGGTCTGCTTCACGGGCACCGAGGATAACGTGGGGTCATGACAAGGCGGCGACAGACGCGGTGGAATGGTCGCGGCCCGCCTGAGCCGACACGGTGCCGACTCCGGCCGGGCACTCGTCCACCGTGCAGCCGTCCACCACTTTGTACACGGTTCGCGCCCGACGGAAACCCAGCCGCTGATAGAGGCGGACGGCACGGCTATTGTCGGCCGTGACCTCCAGCGATGCCACCCGGAGCCCGTGCCGGCGAAAGCCCTGGATGGCCTGTTCGATCAGGCACGTTCCGAGCCCCAGGCCGCGGTGTCCAGGCACCACGCCGATATTCTGGATCAGGCCATTGCCGCCCGGGGCGGCGACCCCCTGAATCGTGCCACACCACTGCAGATCTTCGGGCGATCGCCCGAAGGCGATGAGCCAGGTTGCATGCGGCAGGAACCCGGGCTTGTTGCGGATTTCCCGCATCAGCCGCCGACAGCCCTCGAAACTGCCCAGGCAGGGAAACACCAGCGCATCGATTTCGTCGCGAAACGAGCGGAATTTCGCCCGGGCATGGACATCGACAAGGGCCTCGTTCCAGGGCACAAACCGGTAGTCCGGCCGCATCGGGGCCGGACACCGCTCCAGCGACAGATCCGTATCCA
>CANHYS010000224.1 GCA_947464585.1 Planctomycetaceae bacterium
GGGCTCTCGGGGATCATCGTCGAATGCCTGGTCGAGGTGCGGTCGGCGAGGTTGTGCCGGTCGCGCTTCACCGTCGTTGCTGAGGAATCACCGCAGGCGTTGGCTGCAGCCATCAGGCGGATGCATGACGAGTGTGACGCGTTGTTCGTTCACGTTGCGCTCGAGTCACTCCGGGGCGTGTGCGACCAACGCTTCTCGGCCGGCCCCGGTGTGATGACGCCCGCCTCATCGCAGCCCGTTTTCGACGAGATGCGACGGTCACGCCGGCTCAGCATCCAGCACGGCCTCGCACCCCACCCCACGGTGAAACCGCCGCCGTTGCCGCACGGGATCGTCTACTCGCGAGCAGATATGGTCGATGAATACTGGCGACCGAAGGGAGATGAGCCCAGGCTCGACTTCCAGTATTACGAACACGATCTGTCGAACCTGGACCGCGTCATCGAGGAGTCGTATGCCTTCACAAAGCAATTTTCCAAGGAACACGGTTTCGCGCCTCATGCGTGGGCGATCTATTTCGTGCGCCGACTGCCGGCGACAAAGAAGCCTCACGGGCTCTACTCGAGCGGCCCAGGGATCTCGGTTTCGTTCGACCCGGTCTTTTCAAACCCCGTCGATCCGCTCTGGCAGCAATTCGCGAAAGCCTACAATCAGGTCGCGATTCACTCGCTCGGTGGCAGGGCCTCGCCGATCCAGACCCAGTGGCTCACGCCGGCCGACCTGACGATCCCCCGGCAGTTGGCCCGCACGCGATTCACAACGAAGTACTACGCACAGTTTCTGGGCTGAACGGGCCGGTGAAGGCGAGGTTCATTCGTGTCCGGGCGGCAGCGGTGTCCAGCGGTCGAAGGTGGCGGCCTGGCCGCGGTTCATTCCCGCCGCGTCGACCAGATTCCAGACGATCGCCTGCTCGATCCGAAACCTCCGCCCTGACTGCGATACGCGGATGCCTGCATAGTCATCGACGTAGCCGTCGCGGCGGGTCCGCTCCAAGAGCCGGGCTCGTTCGTCGCGATGCACCGGCTCGGCCGTGAGCCGCGAGGGCGTCTGCACGAGCGTGGCCCAGTCCATCTCCCAGAGCGTGAGCGCTGCGGCGTTGCCGTAATTGAGAACTGGGTCTGCCTCCGTGCCATGCGAGACCACGACGAACGGCGACTCGAAGAGCCGCCGGGCCTGGTCGGCGGGAGAAGCATCGCGGGGGATAAGATCGCGGCCGAGAAGCCGCGCAAACGAGTCGAGCAGCATCTGCACGTGCTCGATCTGCTTCTGGCAAGACCATGGCGTGTCGGTGTGTGTCATCGGTGGATCGCTCTCGCCAGGATCCGGCGGCCCCACTCGGGGCACCATTCGATAAGACCGGCAAGGAAGCCGGCCTTCCGAGGCACGACCAGCTCGCTCCGTCGCTGGCCACAGGCAGCGAGCACCTGCTCAGCCAGCCGGTCGGGGTCGAGCTGCTTGAGGGCCCGGGTGCCGCCGGGGCGGAGTGCCTCGGAGGGCAGGCCGGCCCGCGCGACGTCGGCGGCGTAGCGGTCGGCCGCGTCGGCGGACCGCGGGTCGTCATCGTCGCGACGGATCGGTCCCGGCGAGACCAGGAGCACGTGGGCTCCTCGCGGCGTCATCTCCAGTCGCACCGCGTCGACATAGGCCGCCAGCGCCGACTTTGCCACGCAGTAGGGACCCATGAATGGCGTGACGAGCTTGCCCGCGAGGCTGCCGATGTAGACCAGATGGCCGCGGGCTGTCGCCACGTCGTCGGCCACGGCCTGCGTGATCTCGACGGCTGACGAGACGTTGGCATCGAAATACTCGCGGAGCTCATCGGCGGTTGTCTTGAGGATCTCTCCCCTGCCCGACCGGCCCACACAGAAGAAGAGATCGTCGACGCCGCCCAGGATGCGGAGCGCCTCCCCGACCACGCGGCCCCCTTCACCGGGCCGGGCCAGATCAGCCGTGATGCCCCGCATCCGACTGCCGTCCCCGCAGGCGGCGAGGCCCTGCCGCACGCCCTCGCTCGATCGGCCCACGATCAGCACGCGAGCTCCGGCGGCATCGAGATGCCGAGCCAACACGAGGCCGAAGCCGGCCGTGCCGCCAGCCACGATGACTCGTCTGTCATGCCACGTCGGGTTCGTCGTTCGGGTCGTCATGGGGCGGAGTCTAACGCACATTGGGCCGCTTGCAGTATTCTGCCGTCCCTGCCCCGTCCGCCCCACCCCGCCTCGAGGACGCCAGCCATGTCGCACGCCACACCGACTCCCTCCGCGATCGTCCGCACGAAGATCGTTGCCACCGTCGGCCCCGCCTGTCGCGAGGAGACGGGCCTCCGCGGCCTTGTCGATGCCGGCGTCGACGTGTTCCGGCTGAACATGGCACACGGCTCGATCGAAGAGCATCAGGAAACGCTCAGCCGCGTGCGGCGGGTGGCGGAGGCGGCCGGCCGGCCGATCGGCGTGCTCGTCGATCTGGCAGGTCCCAAGATTCGGCTGGGCGAGATCCCCGGCGGCTCTCTCGACTGCGTCGAGGGAGCGGTATTCAAGTTCATCCGCGGCACGGAAAGCGGGAAGCCGGATGAGTTCACGACCACCTACGAACGGCTCATCGACGAACTCGCCGTGGGGGATGCGGTGATGCTCGCCGACGGCACGATCAGCCTCGTGGTCGAGGAACGCTCGCCGACCGAGGCCCGCTGCCGCGTCGTGCAGGGCGGGTTGATTCGCAGCCGCCAGGGGGTGAATCTCCCGGGCGTGAAGCTCTCGGTGGCCGCGATGAGCGCCGCCGATTGGCAGCATGCCGAATGGGCCGCGGCTGCCGGGGCCGACTTCGTGAGCCTGTCGTTCGTACGGAGTGCCGTGGAGGTGAAACTGCTCAAGGAACTGCTGAGGACCCGTGGCTCGAAGGCCCGCGTCATCGCCAAGATCGAGAAGCGAGAGGCGATCGACAATCTCGATTCGATCGTTGATGCCGCCGATGCGGTGATGGTGGCCCGTGGCGACCTCGGCGTGGAGATCGACGTGGCCAGCATGCCGATGATGCAGAAGCAGATCATCCGCGCCTGCCAGCGGTATCAAAAGCCGGTGATCGTGGCGACGCAGATGCTCGACAGCATGCAGCACTCCCGGCGGCCCACGCGGGCCGAGACGACCGACGTGGCCAACGCGATTCTCGATGGCGCCGACGCCTGCATGCTCTCAGGCGAGACGGCGATCGGCGAGCATCCGCGGCTCGTGGTCGAGATGATGCGGCGGATCGCCAGCGCTACCGAGAAACAGTATCTGCAGGACCGCCGGCAGTTTCTGGAAGACTCGCTCGGCCGGGGCCGGGCGGCGTCGGCCGGCGAGTTCCTGCCGCCGCCCGAGTTTCTCGTCGAAGGCCTGCACCCGATCACGCAGGCTGTGGTCGATGGCGCCAGTCGCATCGCCGCCGAACTCGATGCCAAGCTCGTGGTGGTGGCCAGCAAGAGCGGGGTGACGGCGATCGCCCGCTCGAAGCGACGCGGCGCCGTGCCCACGGTCGGTGTCAGCGACGATCCCGCCACGCTGCGGCAGATGTCGCTCTACTGGGGCGTCACACCGCTGGCCGCGGTCGAGGGGGCCGACGTCAACCGGCTCCTCGAACATGTCACCGCCTGGGGGCTCCGCGAGGGGCGGCTCCAGCGTGGCGACCGGATATTGCTGGTGGCGGGTATCGGATTTGGCACCGGCGGGCACAATATGGCCCTCGTCCACGAAGTGTGAGGAATCAGAAGAGGCATCAGGAGAAGACGATGAAGAAGAAGTGCGTGCTGGCGTATTCGGGCGGTCTCGACACCTCGGTGATCCTCGGCTGGCTCATCGAGCAGGGCTACGAGGTGATCGCGGTCTATGTCGATCTGGGGCAGCCCTGCGAGGATCGCGAGGCGACGCTCGCCAAGGCGCGGACCTGCGGCGCCTCCAAGGCGATGATCGTGGACGTTCGCGAGGAGCTCTGCCGCGACTTCGCCTTCCCGGTCATGCAGTGGCAGGCCCGCTACGAGGGCACCTACCTGCTCGGCACCTCGATTGCCCGGCCGCTGATCAGCAAGGTCTGCGTCGAGATCGCGCACGCGGAAGGCGCCACCGTCTACGCCCACGGCGCCACCGGCAAGGGTAACGACCAGTGCCGATTTCAGCTCGCTGCCGAGGCGCTCGATCCGACGATCAAGGTGCTCGCTCCGTGGCGGATCCCGGAGTTCCGGGCGCGGTTTCCCGGCCGCAAGGAGCCGATCGAGTTCTGCGACGAGAAGAACATCCCTGTGAAGGCATCGAAGGGGAAGCCCTACAGCTCCGACGAGAACTGCCTGCACACCAGCTACGAGGCGGGCCTGCTCGAGGAACTCACGACCGACGGCTTCGGCCTCGTTGACTTCGGCATGACCGTGTCGCCGCAGGCCGCCCCCGACACGCCCGAGACGGTGCGGCTCGACTTCGAGTCGGGCGTGCCCGTGCGGGTGAATGGCCGGGCTCTCAAATCCCATGAGATGGTGCTGGCGCTCAACGAGATCGGCGGCCGCCATGGCATCGGGCGGACCGACATCGTGGAGAACCGCTTGGTCGGCATGAAGAGCCGCGGCGTCTACGAGGCGCCCGGCATGACGCTGCTCTATGAGGCCCATCGGCTCGTCGAACAGATGACGCTCGACCGCGACCTCGTCCACCTCCGCGACCGGCTCTCGCCCGAGGTGGCGGAGATGGTCTATTACGGCTTCTGGTACGTGGCGAAGATGGATGCCCTGATGGCGTTCATCCGCGAGGCACAGAAGCCGGTCACCGGCACCGTGGAGCTGAACCTCTACAAGGGCAACATCCTGGTGAAGAGCCGCGAGAGCAGCCAGAGCCTCTACGACGCCGCGATCGCGTCGATGGAGGGGGGCGGCTCGTCGTACGACCAGACTGATGCCGAGGGCTTCCTGCGGATTCTCGGACTGCCCTCCCGTGTGCAGGGGCACGTGCGGCCGCGTGGCTAGTATCGAGCCGAGCGCGGCGGTCAGCGAGCCAGCGTCCAGCACTGTGGCTCGGGCATGGCGTCGCCGGCTATCGAGACGGTGGCGATCGATCCGGCGACCGGCGAAAACGTGCGGATCGAGAA
>CANHYS010000225.1 GCA_947464585.1 Planctomycetaceae bacterium
CGTCGACACCATGAACGTGATGCCCAGGGCGGGGTTCATGCCCGACATGAACATGTGGTGGCCCCAGACGATGAAGCCCAGCCCGGCGATGCCGGCGATCGAGTAGACCATCGGCCGGTAGCCGAACAGCGGCTTCCGCGCGAACGTGGTGAGGATGTCCGACACCATGCCCATCGCCGGCAGGATCATGATGTAGACGGCCGGGTGGCTGTAGAACCAGAAGAGGTGCTGCCAGAGCAGCGGTTGGCCGCCGCCGGTGCTGGCAATCCCGTTGTTGACCACGTTGCCTTCGGGCGAGAAGAACCCTGTGCCGAGCATGCGGTCGGTGATTTGCATGAAGCCGGCGGCCGTCAGCACAGGCAGGGCGAAAGCCTGCAGGATGGCGGTGATGAACATGGCCCAGATCGTCATCGGCAGGCGGAACATCGTCATGCCGGGAGCCCGCATCAGGATGATCGTCGTCATGTAGTTGACGCTGCCGAGCATGCTCGAGACGCCCACCATCGTCAGGCCGAGCAGCCAGAGCGTTTGGCCCATGCCCATGCCGGGTGACGAATTCATGTTGGTGGAGAGGGGCGGGTAGCTCGTCCAGCCGCCCGAGGCGGCACCACCCTCGACGAAAAAGCTCGCACCGAAGAAGAGGAACGCCGGCCACATGAACCAGTACGAGAGCATGTTGAGCGTCGGGAACGCCATGTCGTCGGCACCGATCATCAGCGGAATCAGGAAGTTGCCGAAGGCGCCGGCGAGGATCGGGATGATCACCAGGAAGATCATCACGCTCGCGTGCATCGTGAAGAGCATCGTGTAGAACTCGGGCGCCATCTGACCGCCCTGCTGGGCAAACAGTTTGCCGAGCACCGGCACGTCGGACCACGGCCAGGCGATCTGCCAGCGGACGGCGAGCGCCAGCAAGCCGCCGATCAGGAACCACAGCAGCGTGGAGAAGAGGAACTGCAGCCCGATCACCTTGTGGTCTTTCGAAAAGACGTAGGTGGACAGGAACTCAGCCACCGGCCGCGGCTTGCGGGCGGGCGGCAGGCTCGTGGCGGTGCCGTGCGAGAGCGTGGATGCGGTGGCAGTGCTCATGGATCTCTCCAAAAAACGGGCGAAGCGAACGGTTTTGTACGGGTGTTGGAATTCTCAGTCGGCCGCGGATGCGGCGGTGTCTTCGGGGGCAGGCTGCGTGGCTTCCTGGCGGGCGTAGGTCTCTTCCAGCCACCGGTCAAAATCGGCGCGGGATTCGATCGTCACTCGCCCCTTCATCTTGTAGTGGCCCCAGCCGCAGAGTTCGGCGCAGACGATGTCGAACTGCCCGGTCTCCTTGGCCTTGAACCAAACCGGGATTTTCATGCCCGGCACGGCGTCCTGCTTGATGCGAAGGTTCGGCAGGAAAAAGCTGTGCAACACATCCATGCTCTTGAGTTGGATGAGAACGTCTTCGTCAACCGGCAGATGCAAATCGTTGGTCAGGAACAGGTCGTCCCGGGTGCCGAGCATGCCGTCGCGCCCCGGATACCGCAGCCGCCATTCGAACTGCCGCGCGACCACCTCCACGGTGGGCGCCATCGCCGGCCTTCGCATCTTCACGTCGGCCCACGTGTTCATCTGGTAGATCGCGAGGAAGAGCAGCGTGGCCGCCGGAATGATCGTCCACACCACCTCGAGCGTGTGGCTGCCGTGGATGTAGGTCGCCGGCCCCTTGGCCTTGGCGGCATCGTATTTCCAGAGGAACCAAAAGAGCAGGCCTTCCGTGGCGATGAACACGACGCCCGTGAGTGCCAGAATGAAGTAGAACAGCCCGTCGATCGACGCGCCATGTTCGGAGACGTCCTTCGGTAGCCAGATGTTGTACGACGGCGCAACCGCAAACGTGGCCACGCCCAGGATCGGCACGGCCAGGAAGATCAGGCTCCAGAAGATGCCACCAAGTCTGCCCATTGCACTGCTGCTTTCTGCTGTTTCCGGTTTCGGTTATTCGTCGTGCTGACGCGGATGCCCCCGCGATGTTTTATCGCCCGCGGTTTAGAACCTGTCTCTCGCGACCATCGGCCGGTCGGCCCCGAGTTCGCCGTCAAACTCATACGGAAGCGAACGGATGTAGTTGACGATGTGCCAGATGTCTTCGGGCGGAACCGTGCCCTTGGCGGCCGGCATCGGAGCGCCGTTGATGCCGGCGTGGATGCGGTAGTAGAGGTCGAGCGGCCGTCGGCCACCGCGGTAGACACCCAGCCGCAGGTTCCGTGGCGGGATGGTTCGCGGTGTAAGGGCATCCCCATCGACAACCTGCGAGAACTTTCCGAGCCAAGCCACTTGGTTGCGGTGTTCAGCGGCATCTTCGGCAGACATGCCGGAGGTCGACGTCTCACCCGCCTTGGCCAGGCCTCCCTTAATCTCCTTGTTGATCTCGACGATGGCCTTGTTCCAGTCGTCGTAGTCGTTGGCCTGACCATCACCCAGGCCGGTGACGCCATGGCACTTCACACAGTTGGCCTTGTCGCCGTAGAAGAGTTCCTTCCCCTTGGCAATCGACGCCGCGAGATCGATGTCGGCGGGCATGTCGGGCACCGCGATCTGTGCCGCAGCAGCCGACTTCCACTTCTCGGCGATCGGCGTGAGCGTTTCATCGACCAGAAATTCCCGGGTCTCGGGCAGGATCCCCTTCGCGTCGTCATCGAGTTCGAAATAGGCCCGCATCAGGGCGAGCTCGGTTTCGCCGCGGATGCTGAGGTATTTCAAATATTCGACGAGCGCGTCGATCTGCGGTTCGCTGAGCAACGCGAATGAAGGCATCGACGTACCGGCGATGCCGTTTCGCAGAATGCGGATGAGATCGGCGTGGGTCGGCTTGTCGGCCCGCTCGGTGCTCTTGAACTTGAAGACACCCGGCCGATAGTCACGCGGATACGGATTGAGGAACGCGGCCGTCGGGCCCATGCCGTCGCCCGTCACACCGTGGCAGTGGGCACAGTGTTCGCGATAGAGGCCGTTCTTGCGGCCGACGATGTCGCTGCGAACAGGACCGCTCGCCAGCCGAAGCTTGGCCTCGTCGAGGCCCGTCTCAGGCAGCGCAACGGGCTCGTCGGGCGTACCGAACATGGCCAGAAGAACCGTCGCCACCTGGCGCTCCTGATCCGGCGTAAGCCGCTGCTTCGTGGCCTCGACCATGTTGAGGCGGTAGGAGGCTGGAGGAGTTCTGCCACAGCCGGCGGACAGAAGGCATCCGGCTGCCAGCAGGAACGCAACGTGCGAAAACCTGTTCATCGAAGCGGCCTGTTGAGCAAAAAGGTGGTGGTGGTGGTGGTGGATGCGTGACGTTCGGAGAAGGCAGAAGTGCGGAGGGCGGAAATGCGGACAGACAGCGTGATCAACTTCCGATGCTAGCCGCAGGAATTTCGAGTGTGCCGAGATCCTTGACGGCGTCGGGTTCGAGCGTGACTTGGAAGCGACCCTTGGGGGTCCATTTCAATTCGGGCTTCTCGAGGCCGACGGCGCCGTTGGGGCCGCCAGATCGCTCGTGCCAGACTTGGAATTCGATCGTCTCACCCGCCGGGAGATCAGGAATCGTGAACGATCCGTCTGCCGCGCTCACGGCCACGTAGCCGTCCTTGCGAAACACGGCGTAGGCCTTCATCCAGGGATGGATGTTGCAGGTCACCATCGTGGGCATGCCGGTTTCGGCATCCGGCTTGTAGGCGGTGCCCTGCCCTGCCGGAATCAACTGGTTGAAGCTCGATCCCGCGATGTTGGTGTTGTGGCCGATCGGGTCGCTGTTGCGGACCTCGACCGGTTGGCCAACACGGGCGGCGAACACGGGCGACAAAAACTCACAGTTCTTCTGATCGAACACGAGCGGGGTTTCAGCCGCCGCGTTTTTGACACGGCTCGTTTTCCTCGCAAAGACGACCACGTTCGCCAATCCCTTGCTCGAGGAATCCACCAGCATGGACCGGTCGAGCAGTTTCATGCCGCCCATCGAGCAGACTTCGGTGTCTTTGTCGACAACGAGGGCCTTGGGCTGGGCCGGCGTTCCGGCGAACGTGAAGCGGCCCTTCAGCGTGCCCCAACCGGTGCCGGTGGCCGCGGCCGCCTGCTCCGTGCCACCCGAGGAGGGTGCAGTCACAAGCGTGGCGCGAATGCGGCCGGCTGCCTCGGCATCGGCACCGGGGGCGACCACCCGGGTCGGGCCGCAGCCGACGCAAGACAAGACACCACAGACGATCGTTGCCGCAAAAACCTGCTTCATTTTGGATTACTTCTGAAAGAGCCCGGGTGCCAGAACCATCTCACCGAGATTCGTGCCAGCAGCCTCCACCTTCACCTTGCGGCGTCCCTTGGCGATCTTCTCGCTCTTGCCGCCCACGGTGATCTCACCGATGTAGCCGGCCTTCTCGTGCCAGAGCTGCAGCTCGACCTCGCCGGCCGGAACGTTCTTGATCTCGAACGAGCCGTCGGCGGCCGACACGGCGGCGTAGGGGTTTGGCCGCACGACGATCCACGCCTTCATCCAAGGATGGATGTTGCATGTCACCTGGGCCGGGATCGCTTCCTCGTTGGCGAATGGGATGCTCGATTCGCCACCGGCGGGGATGAGGCTGTTGGAGGGCGGATTCTTGAGCGTTGCCACATTGCTGTTGTGCCCGACCGTGTCGGAGTTCTTGATGACGAGCGGCTGCCCGGTGTGCACGATCAGGACGTGGGGCGAAAACCGGCAGTCCTTGTTGTCGAGGACGGCCTTCGCGGCCTTGGCCTCGGCGGCGGCGTCGGGGTGAACCTTCACGCCCTTGTCCCGAACGAACACCACGACGTTGGCCACACCTTTGTCGGCGCCGACGGCCAGCTCCTCATTGACCAGTTTGTGCTTGCCGCAGACCTCGACATCCTTGTCCGCCTTGAGTTCGGCCGCGGACGGTGCGTCGCCGCCGTAGAGGAACCGACCCTTGATCGTGCCCCACTCATCGGCACAGGCTACGCCGGAAGCGAGGCCGGAGGCCGCCACGAGCGCCGGAAGGGCGGTGGTGAAACAACGGCTGGCGGCAGCAAGAAACTTTGCAGTGGTCATGAGTCTCTCCGGATTGGCAACGATGAGCTGGA
>CANHYS010000226.1 GCA_947464585.1 Planctomycetaceae bacterium
CTGGCTGCGGTTGGCCGCGAGACTGGCACCGTCACGCTGCTGGCCATGCTGCAGATCGTTGACCATGCGCTTGGCCGCATGCGGTCGAGTGGCCATGCGGCGGTGCTCGCCGAGATGGCGATCGTGCGGCTGGCGAGCCTGGAAGACCTCGACAATCTGGCGGACGCGGTGGAGCGGGCGGGCTCGGAGCCCGTTGGCATGGTTGCTCCAGTGGCTCGGCCTACGCCGGCGGCCCGGCCCGCCGAGCCCGTGCGCGAAAAAAAAACGGCTGACCTAACCCAATCGGTCCCGAGCGGCGGCCGTGCTGAGCCGGTTGCGATCGAACGTCACGTTGAAACGGTCGCCGTCGAGGCCGCTGTCGGCGCGAGTGCCGAGACTGCGCGTGCTGAATCGAGCGCGCCGGAACCGATCCCACCTGCAACTGTGCCGGCCACACCTGCTGCCACACCTGCCAGCCTCCCGGCTGATCCGCTCGATGCCTGGCGGCGCGGAGCCGAGACGGTTGGCGGACTGGCGGTTGACTTCGCCGAACTGGCCAGCCGGGCGGCCTGGCGGGACGACGTGCTGGAGGTCGTGCTGCCGGCATCGGCAGGCAACGCCGCCTCGTTTCTCAGACGGCCCGAGATCGCCGCCGGACTGACGCGGGCTCTGACCGAGTTGGTCGGACGTCCCGTGCGGCACACCATGGTGATCGACTCATCGCCCGAGCCGGTGGCTGTGGCCACGGACTCCGAAGGCCGGGCGTCGAGTGCGGCTGAACGCGGCCGGCCGGCCATGTCGCATGCGGCGATGCTGCGGGATGCGGCGGAGCATCCGCTGGTGGCCCACGTTCGCACGCTGTTCGATGCCGCGGTTCGCAAGGTGGAGGCGCCGCGGCCGCGGCCGGCAACCGCCGCCCAGCCGGCAGAGGCGCCGTCGGCCGAGACACCCGCGCGGACTGCCGTCGCGGATGATGACGAACGCGACCACGCCGCCGCGGACGATGCAGACGGCGGCCAAGACTACGGAGGCATCGATGGCTGAGGAACGTGGCCCGGTAGCGCGGCTCATCGACTATTTCGCCGACCTGCCAGGCATCGGCAGGAAGTCGGCCGAGCGACTGGCGTATCACGTGCTCGGCATGTCGCGGGCCGAGGCGATCGCGTTCGCTGATGCCATCCGCGCCGTCAAGGACAACCTCCGTCCCTGCAAGACCTGCTTCAATCTGGCGGAAGGCGACGAGTGCGGGATCTGCCGCGATCCCAAACGCGACCGCGCTCTCCTCTGCGTGGTGGAGCAGGTTCGCGATCTGCTGGCGCTCGAGGAGGCCGGCGGCTACCGAGGGCTCTACCATGTCTTGCAGGGCAGAGTCGCGCCGCTGGAGGGGAACGGCCCCGACAAGCTCACCATCGACCGGCTCGTCGAGCGGGTGCGGCAGGGAGGCTTCCGCGAGGTGATC
The DNA here is from genome assembly GCA_947464585.1 of Planctomycetaceae bacterium. The sequence goes on from CANHYS010000226.1 coordinate 1,439, forward strand.
ATGGGCACCACGCCCAACGTGGAGGGGGATGGTACGGCGCTGGTGATCGCCGGACGGCTGAGCGGCCTGCCGGTCGTGGTCACCAAACTGGCCCGTGGGCTCACCATGGGAGCCTCGTTGCAGCAGGCCAATCGGGAAATGCTCGCCGACGCGATCTCCAGCCGACAAAAGCTGTAGAGCTTCGCCCAAACAAGGTATGCTTGGGAGTCTGTGGAAGGAGTCGTCTGTGACGCTCCTTGCACGTGGTCGTTCGGCTGAGAGGCCGAGGATTCCCTTGAGTCGGTAGGGCGCGAAGGAAGAGTCAGCCATGCGGATGTCGTTCGGCCAGGAAATGCGGATGGCGCAGAAGCAGATGCTTGCGCCGCGCATGATCCAGTCGATGGAGATCCTGCAGTTGCCCGTGATGGCGCTCGAGGAGCGGATCGAGCAGGAGATCCAGAACAACGAGACCCTCGAGGTGGATGAGCCGGGGCTCGACGAGGCGGCCGGCGGGGCCGCGGCGACGGATGTGGCGGGCGGCCAGCCGGAACCCGGGCCGGAGGCATCGACCAAGACGGTCGACGAGCGGCCGCTGATCGTCGACCAGGAGCACGCCAACCAGGCCGACTTCGAAAGGTCGTATGACTGGACGAACCTGTATCCCGATTCCGACGACGACCGCAGCCGGCCCTCGGCGGCGCAGATCGACGAGGCCGGCGACCGCTACCTCGACGCCATGGCCAACATGGCCGAACGGCCCGAAACCCTCTCCGACCACCTCCACGACCAGCTTTCCAACTACGAACTCAGCGAGGCCGAAAGGCAGGCCGCCGACAAGGTGATCTACAACCTCGACATCAACGGCTACCTCCCGATGCCGATCGAGGAATTGGTCGACCCGGACGGTCCGCAGGATCAGCTGCCACAGCTCACGAAGGCGTTGGCGGTGGTGCAGGGAATGGATCCACCGGGCGTTGGCGCCCGCGATCTGAAGGAATGCCTGCTCCTGCAGATCCCCTCCGACATGCCGAGCGCACGGCAGCTGCGACGGCTCGTCACCGACCACCTCGAAGACCTCGCCGGCAACAGGCTTCCGCTGATCGTCCGCAAGACAGGGCTCACGATCGAGCAGATCGAGGGGTTGAGGGATCAGCTCCACGGGCTCAAGCCCAAGCCCGGGGCTGTGTTCACGCAGCCCTTCGTGCCAGTCGTCAAGCCCGACGTCTATGTCGACCAGCAGTCCGATGGAACGTGGAAGGTGCGGCTCGAGGAGGTCGATCTGCCGAATCTGCGGATCAGCCCCACCTACCGTGAGATGCTGCATTCGCCCGCCACCCCCGCCGCCACCCGCGAATACATCAAGCGCAAGATCAACGCCGCCCAGTGGCTCATCGAGTCGATCGAGCAGCGTCGCAGCACGCTCCTGAAGACGACCCAGGCGATCGTCGACCACCAGACGCGGTTCCTCTCCGAGGGGCCCGAGGCGATCGAGCCCCTCAAGATGCAGCAGATCGCCGACCGCATCGGGATGCACGTCACGACCGTCAGCCGGGCCGTCGACGACAAATGGCTCCAGACGCCCCGCGGCCTCTACCCGCTGCGGAGGTTCTTCGTGGGCGGCACCGTCAGCGCCGACGGCGACGAGGTGGCCTGGGACACCGTCCGCGTCAAGCTCCAGGAAATCGTCGACAACGAACCGAAGGACAAGCCCTACAGCGACGACGATCTCATCAAGATCCTCGGCAAGCAGGGGATCACCGTGGCCCGCCGGACTGTCACGAAGTACCGCAAGGCGATGGACATCCCATCCTCCCGGCAGCGCCGCGACTGGAAGCTGGTCCGCGACACCAAGCCCGAGGGAGCACCGGCCGGCGAAGGGGATGTCGAATCGGAGTGAGGCGGTCGGGCCTTCGACCATTCGGCCGACTTGCCGGTTTTCGTGGCCGGACTCTACGATGCCCCAGCCGAAGTCTGCCGCGGAGTCCACCGCCGGCAGCGGAGGACCCCGCCCATGCGATGCCCATTCTGCCGCACCGACAACGACCGCGTGATCGATTCACGCGCCGGCGACGACGGCGCCTCCATCCGCAGACGCCGGGAGTGCGTTGGCTGCCGGCGGCGGTTCACGACCTACGAACGGGTGGAGCGACAGCTGCTCTCGGTGGTGAAGAAGGGGGGCGATCGCGAGCCCTTCGATCGCGACAAGATCAAGCGGGGCTTGGCCAAGGCCTGCTGGAAACGGCCGGTGACGGAGGACGACATCGAGGGCGTGGTGTCGGCGCTGGAGGCCGAACTCTACGGCAGCTACGAGACGGAAGTGCCGAGTGGGGTGCTCGGTGAGCGGTTGATGGAACTGCTCAAGGCGCTCGACACCGTGGCCTACGTCCGGTTTGCGAGCGTCTATCGTGAGTTCAAGGACGTGCGTGACTTCGTCGAGGAGCTGGAGCCAATCCTGGCCGAAACGCCGCTTCAGGAGCGGACATAGTCACCGCGGCTGCCACCCGTCTTCTCTTCAAGCTGGACGGCCTCGATCGACATGCCGCGGTCGATTGATTTGCACATGTCATAGATGGCCAGGGCCGCGGCCGTGACGGCCGTGAGTGCCTCCATCTCGACGCCGGTACGGGCCGTCGCCCGCACCACCGCCTCGATGATGACAAAGCCGGGTTCCGTGAAACCGAGCGACACGTCGACCGAGTCGAGCGGCAGCGGATGGCACAGCGGCACGATGTCGCTCGTGCGTTTGGCGGCCATGATGCCGGCCAGGCGGGCCGTGGCGATGGCGTCGCCCTTGTCGAGTTCCAGAGCCTGAATGCGGCGGATCGTCTCGGGCAGGGCCCGCAGTCGGGCCGAGGCGCGGGCGGTGCGGAGCGTTACCGCTTTGCCGCCGACGTCGATCATCCGGATGCCGTGGGGAGTGCTCATGGGCAGCATGGTAACGCACAAGGGCCGGCGTGTCTGCGACACGCCGGCCCTCGGCTATGGGGTTGGACGCTTCCAGCTGGTGCTAGACCAGTTCCTTGCGGGCACCGATCAGCGTGCGGAGCCGCTCGGCCAGCAGGGCGACGTCGAACGGCTTCTTGAAGCTCTCGTTGACGTGAGCCCGGTCCACCGTGATCTGCGAGCCGTCGTCCGGCAGGAGGGCGATCACGATGGTGTCGGCATACTCCGGATTGCGTCGGAGATTCTGGCAGATCTGCTGGGCGTCGATCCGGCCGATCGAGTAGTCCACCACGATGCAATCGGGATGGAAGCTCTCGGCCTGAATGCCGGCCTCGAAGCCGCTGGCCGCCACCTGAATCTTGAACGACTTTTCGACCGGCAGCTGCTTCTTCAGATTCTCGATCAGGACCTGATCCTGCCCGACGAGCAGCACCTTCGCCATCGCCTCGTCTTCGAGGTCGCCCAGCGGCATGCCGTGCTCTTTCAGGAATTTGATCAGATACTCTCGGGGAATGCGGCGATCCTGGCTGCCCGGAATGCGGTAGCCCTTGAGCCGACCCGAATCGAACCATTTGCTCACCGTGCGGGGAGCAACTTTACAGATCTTGGCGACCTGGCCTGTCGTGAAAACCTTCATCACTTGGACTCCATGTGGATCATTCGTGTCCGGAACTGTCCTGGCCAGCCCGCACCCTTCTGAGCAGCGGAACCCAGCCCCCCATGACGCGGAA
>CANHYS010000227.1 GCA_947464585.1 Planctomycetaceae bacterium
AACGCCCGGTTACGGATCGCCTCTCCTGACCGACGGATCAGTCCCTGGCCTGCCCCAACGAGAAGCCCGAAGAGTGTCCAGCCGACGACTCGCGTCAGCAGGCCGGATGTCATCATCGAGATGAGCGACAGCTGCGGCTTCCCCCCGAATTCGAACTCGTGCACCAGCCTGAAGCGTTCGTCGTTGGAAATCCTTCCCTCGATCGTCTTGTGATGCCCCGGGGCGCCAACCTCGACGCGAAAGTCGGTCGGATCGCCCGGAGTGCACCGTTGGAAGTAATCGACTTCCACGCGGTATTTGCCCTTAGGGGCAAAGTCGGGCGGCCAAACGATGTGCTCGACAGGTTCGTTCGTGACGTTGCCGCCGCACGATGCGTTGCGATCGACATCAAGTTCACCCTGTGTCGAGGAAATACGATCCCCGAAAAAAATTCGCTCACCGCGAGGGTCGACGACGTGGAGGTCGAGATCGTTTCTGTTTTGCCAGAAAAGGCCGATCTCTATTTCGCCGGCCTTGGCGCCAGCGTCACGCAACCGCTCCTGCAGTTCGGCACTGAAAACGCTCCCACCGCTCTCCGTCCCAGCGGCCAGCGAGCTCGCGTAACTCGCCTGCGCGAGGCCAGCCCCCAGGCCGCCGCCAAGAATGCCGAGGCCGCCGCCAATCAACATTCCGCGTACGGCGATAGCCTTCGAACCGGAAGCGAGCCCCTCCGACATACCAAACAGCGTGCCAATTCCCAGGCCGGTCAGGCAGCCAAACCCGGCCGTGGCTATGAATGATTTGGGCACACCGATAATCATCTCGGCAATGAGCCACCCAATCGCGCCGCCGACGATGCCGGCAAGCACGGCACGCGCCCGTGAATCGTTTAGCAGTCGCATGCTCGTTACTCCGTAGAAGGTGGTGCTGCGGCTACACCACGACCGCTATCGTGGTCGTCGAAGCTGGTGTCGCCCGCGTGTTCATGGTGCCCTCGGCGGAGGAGGGGCGGGCGGTACCGGTCTTGATAGGGGCGTTGCAACAGAGGCTTTTGGTAGTGCCATAACCGTCTGTGGTTGGCGGCTTGGTTGTGATGTCGCGACCAACGGGCTCGGCCGTGAACCCGTCGGGATCGTTTGCCTCGAGTTCTCAGCGACGACAAGGGCAAGGGATCCAAGAGCCCGCCGGTCTCCCACCGAGATCCTCGCCGGCTGGTTGGTGGCGTAGTCCAGAAGGTAGATCTGCTGATTATCAACCCAGTATTTGTACGTCAACGGTCTGAGGGCATCACGCACGAGGATGTCGCATGACGATGCGTCGGATCCAGCGGTCACAGCTCGAGATCCGAGGCTGATCTGCGCCGGCTGGAAGCCCCCTCCACGATCGATCTCGAGGAAGTATCGGCGGGTGGCCGCCTCTGCAATCGCTGTGACCATTCCGAAAACTATCCCAAGACAGCCGGCACCAACAAAGCGACCAGCTGTCTCGTTGACCGACGCATGAATCGTCATATCGGCAAGAGAGGCAACGGCGCCCGCGGTAATTCCCCCGACGACCGCTGGCACGATTCGAAAGTTTGGAATGATTCTCGTCGCAGTGAACCCCATCGCGGCACCGAGCAGGCACCAATGAGACAAGTTGCGGCACATCCACAGACCTAGAGAATGCCATGTATTGTCTGACCTGATGAACTCAGCAGGAAAAAATCGCTCGAGACCTACGGTCGTCAAAGCTGCAATGACGACAAATGCGGTACCGATAAGGAGTTGTCGCCACGAGGCGAGCCCAGGTCGCCGTATGGAGAGGTTCTGACCCACGATGAGTGCCAGCACTGCGCCGATCGCGACAGAGAGCGTTCGGAGTTGTTCTGCGTGAAGCCACATGTCAAGCAGTCGGCCAAGGCTGGGCTTCAAAGCGATCACCCCCTCCCCAAGCATCGCTCCGCTGAACGCACCAGCCGTCGCCGCCAGCGACAGTGCAACAGCCTTCATGATGACACCAGGCGTAATAGCGCCTGCTGGAATTCGCTGCGCGAGCCAACGCGCAGGAGGCAGCCAACGGAGAATCACGGCGACAGTGCTATTGACGGCTTCGGTAGCAAAAAGTGTCCAGGCTGTTTGCAGTGGGGTTGATGCCACGTTCACAGCAGGCTGAATGGGGTTTGTGAACGAGGAGCTAGACTGGACTGGCTGCCCCACGAGTTGAACCGCGGGCCGAGGGATGGGCTGCGGAAGTGGCGTCGTTACAGCCTGCGGGGTTGGCTGAGAAGCGAGTTGGGCCGTTGCCGGCGGAGCAGGCCGAGACAGCGGGCGCACGGGTTGGGACTGGCTCTGGGGTCGCGGCGCGGGAAGTGTGACCGGAGCCTTTGGGGACTGTGCTGGGGGCGACTGCACTGGCCGGTAGGTCGCCAGCAGCCCTTCGATGGTACGGCGTTGCGGGTCACACTCCGGGTGCCCGCCCAGGTCGGTGAGCTTCGTCCAGGCGGCATGCAGAGCGGCGAGATCCCGGCTGGGCGCGCGGATGGCGGCGAGCACCTGATCACACAAAATATTTTTCGCGCGCCACGAGACGACATCCGCTTGATACACGGCCGCGCTCTTGCGGAGGCTTCCGTTAGGCCGGGTGAGCACCGGCTGTGATGCATCCCATTCACGCACCAGATCCCGCCAGCGGCGGCCCGCTCTTGCCGACTCAAGCCGTTGGATCGCGGCGATAACTCCCGGGGCGTCTTTCGCCGCAGCAACAGCTGCCGTGGCGCCTGGATAATTGTGCAACAGTGGTGAGCCGACGAGAGACGCCATGCTCTTCTCGTTTCCACTGTCGATGGCGGTGACGAGTTCCGCGAGCTTTGCGATCCGCTGCTGAGCATCCCGTATTCCCGGCTGCAGGTCGGGCGGCGCATCGGCGACTTTTTTGCCGTTACGTGTGAGGAGTCCGATCGCGGCATCAAAGTCGCGTCTATTTAAGCACGACCGGACGACGTTGAAATCAAACGCCGCCAACAACTCTTCAAGGAAGGGCACCTGGTCCATCCGCACGCGGGACAGTTCGCAGAGCGTCGCCGACAACCGCTGCACCTCGCTGTCAGGCGACCTTCGTAGTCGGCCGAATAGCGGTGATTTCACTGGGTCGGCCAAATCCTCTTTGCGAAACAGCATCTTGTCGTAGAGCGGTTGTGTGACGAACTCGCTCCAGAGTCTGGGCTCCGCGGAGAGAGCCTTCAGGCCGACATAAATGAACATGGAGGAAAAGTTGTCAAGACCGAGGGACAGCAAAGTGTTTCCGTCGCGGCTTGGATGCTGGTATGGCTCGACACCGATCTCGAGGTTGCGGCGGCCGACAAGTTGCGGCACGCACATGCCGTCGTAATCGACCAGCTTTATGTCGTTGGATGCAGTAATCATCACGTTGGCATGCTGCAGGTCGCCATGCGCGATGTTGGCACGGCTCAACGCCAGTGCGGTCCCCCGCCACTTCTCGCAAACGGACCCGATCGTACGGCCATCATTCGACTCGGCTCTCTTCGCCAGCCAGTCAAACAGAGTGTCCCCCTCGATCCAATCCATCGTGATCAGCGGATACCACTTGCCGTTCGGGGCGCGTATTCCTTTTTCCGAATACACAAACGGGACCAGGCACCCAAGCGACTGCCGCGATAGGTGGTTGTGGATTGCCAGGTAGCGTTCTTGCCTTTCGGGCTGGGCTGAGGCAAAGACGCGGATGGCCCGGCTCTTCTTATTCGGGAGGAGGGCGCGATATACGTCTGCAAATGTACCTGCCCGTGCACGCGGCAGATTCATCGCGTCCCGTTCGATCGTTACGCCCTTGAGTTCGGCGTCGCGAAACGCGACCTGCGGATTCTGCAAAATGTCATTGAAGGCCTTCCGTGGTGGGAAATTATCCATGCAACACCCGCACCGCAGCGTCGAAACTCACCGGTCGCACTCTGACGCAGAACTGATCGGCCTTCCCGCAATACAAACAGGCTACGACCATCGCCCCGCAGGCCTATGCGACCTCACCGGTATGCCAGAGCCGAGGCCGTAATATCTCCCCCCTGTTGGAAGGAGTCAACAGCCCTCTCGCAAAGCCGGCGTTGCGTCGAATGTCTGGCGAAACGGCACCGCTGGCAATGTTGTCAACCCGGTGTCGGGTGGCTTGATATGTGCCAGAGATCGTGGCTTGGCTGGTGACGCAAGAGCAGAACTCCGGTATCGGGCCGCGATGAATCGATACTCACGCACGTCACGCGTTCTTCGGCGGTGGCGGAGGCGGCGGTGGGGCGCGTTTTACGGGCTGGCCCGTATGCGGTGCAGGTGGAGTGGCCTTCTGCACAGGGCCGACTGCGGGCGGTGCTGTCGTCTGTGGCCGCGATGGTGGCGGCGGTGGCGGGATTGGTGCCGCTGGCCGGGCAATGGGCGCCGATGTCGACGCGGGCGGTGCCAGCGTCGGCACCTGGCTGGGCGATCTGGATGGGCGCCCAGTGATTGGCGATGAGGGGGGCGAAGACGGAGAGGGAGGAGGAGGCGGTGGTGCGACGGTTCGGGCGATTGGTGCTCCGGCCGGCGCCGATCCCTGTTTGACCGTGAGAGTGATGCTGCCCACGGTGCGCTCATCGTTCGCGGCGACCGTTGTAGCCTGTTCCGTGGCATAGTCGAGGAGAAACACCTGATGGTTGGCGACCCAGTACTTGTACAAGATTGGCCGTGTTGACGACGGAGCGAACACGGTGCAGGCTCTGCCATCAGCACCCACGGTGACCGGGGCCGAACCAAGACTCACCTTGACGATCTCCCGCAGTCCGTAGCGCACCTCAAGGTAGAAGTCACGGGTGGCTGCCTCGATCAACGCGAGCATCGCCCCGATGCAAAAACCGAGCAACCCCGCGCCGCAGAGTCGCCCGATCAGATCGCCCAGGAGCGTCGATGCCGCCATGAAGCCCACCGCCGCGGCAACGCCGCCGACGATTCCGCCCACGGTGGCGGCGAGGGCACCGAGATTCGGCACGAACGCGGCCAAGCCTCGCCCGAGCAATCCCCCCAAAAGTGACCACCCCAAGAGCATGCCGCAAACAGCCAAGATACC
>CANHYS010000228.1 GCA_947464585.1 Planctomycetaceae bacterium
CACGCCATCGCCCTCGAACTGGGAGGCGGGCGTGGATGCGTCATCCAGTTCCTCGCCGCCGGTGCCGGCATTGACGGCATAGGAGAGCGGTGATGTCGTGGTCACGTCGCCCCGCGAGAGGCAGGCATAGGTTGGAATCTTTTTCGTCGATGCGTTGCCGGCGGAAGAACCTGCGGCGGTCGTGTACGCGGTGTACCAATCATGGATCGCCTTGTTCTCGATGTGTGGCAGGATCGGAATGGTCCAGGAAACGCATGCCGTCTTCGAATCGGTCGAGGCCCGCACCTTGGTGTAGGTGTCGAGGACGTTGCGCCACCCCGGCAGCTGCTTCTTTGTATCGTCGTACGTGGCCATTCCCAAAGCAATCTGCCGCAGGTTATTGGCGCACGATGTCCGACGGGCAGACTCTCGAACCACCTGCAGGGCGGGAATGAGGATTCCCACCAGAATGGCGATGATTCCGATCGTGGTCAGCAGTTCGACGATCGTCACACCGCGTCGACGCCCCCATTGCCTTGCACGAGGCAGCAGATGCATGGGCACAACAGTGTGGCGGTCAACCATGGGGTCCTCGAAAGCGGGGCGAGGAATCGGCTCGGGCTGCATGCGCCGTTCTCCCGGCGGTGCATCGTCAGCCGATTCGACGCGGGATGGACGAGCGTCAACAGCCGACGCGACCTCCATGATACAGCCGTCGAGCAGCCATTTCGGCCGGAACGCCGGTCACTCATCAATTTCTCACGGATCGGCGGCTTGCACGCGTCTCACGACGGCTCTGGCTGAGAGGGAGCCGCCGGTGCCCCTTTGGCAGCGTCCCGACTGACGCCCGCTGGCGGTTTCACAGCCCGGTCGGGGTCGCGTCAGGCCGCCATCCGCCCGATCGGCCGCTGCAATCAACGAGGTCCGTCTGCGTGCGACGGCGTTCAACCGGGTTTGCGCGTCACTCTCTTCCATCTCCGGATATTACATTTTCTGGATGGTTCCCCCGCAATCATTCGACAATCAGAACGGGCCCACGTTGAGCGACGAAGCGCCACTGGCGAAAGACCTCGAGCGACGTGGCAGCGGCTGGGTGTCGATGGCGGTCGGTGCAACGATCGCATTGACTGTTCTCGTCGGGCTCTTCGGCGACGTGCTTACGGGCGCGCGGTTTCTGGCTTTCCGCGACGCGATGCATTTTTATCCGCCGCTCTATCGGCTGGTGGCGAACGAGTGGCTGTCTGGCCGGGTCCCACTTTGGAATCCTTGGCTCAACGGCGGCCAGCCACTGGCCGCCATGAACACTGCCGGTGTCTTTTACCCACCGCAGTTGTTGGCAACGTGTCTCCTGCCGGATGGAGTCTCGCTGAGCATGCTCATGATCGGACACGTGGCCCTCGCCGGAGCGGCTGCCTGTGTGATGGCTCGAGATGCCGGTGCCTCTCGCGACGCATCCCTCCTGGCAGGACTCTCCTTCGCCCTGTCGGGTTCCATGCTGTTCAATGTCTACAATGCCAACGCTTTGGCGGGGGTGGCCTGGGCGGCCTGGGCCGTCAGGGCGGGAATCAGACTTCTTGAGCGTTTCGACGCCGGCGATTTCCTCGTCCTTGCCCTGGCCCTCGCCTGCGCGGTCTTGGCCGGCGATCCACAGTCGACCGTCCATGCCGGCATCGTGGTCGGCATCGTGCTGTGGTGTCGCCATCGCTGGCCGGCCCCGACGCAGGTCGTCGCGCATCGCCGGGCGATCATCGGGCGTTGCGGCGTGCTCGTCGCGGCAGCGATGGTCGCGGGCCTGCTGTCGTGCGTCCAACTCGGGCTCACTCGCGAGTTTATGCTGACGACAACCCGCTCCACCGACAGCGTGCCCATCTCGCTGTGGGACGTCCCTGCATTCCTCTGGCGCGCGTCGCCCGACCAACAAGACGGCTGGTATTCGGTGCTTCTTGGGCGCCCGCCGGAAAGCGTGGGTTTCTACCACGAGATCTACCGGTACAGCATTGCTCCCTGGTGGTTCCTGGAATGCCTGTCTCCGACTCTTGCCGGTCCATTCCTCGGTCGATGGCCGCGCAGTCTGGGATGGGAAGGAGAGGCCTGGGTAGCGACGCTGTACGCGGGCGTCATTCCGTTGGCTTGCGCGGTCGTCGCCATCGCGGTTCCACGTGCGCGGTGTGCAGCCAGAGGGTGGTGCCCGGTGCTTGCATTCTCCTATCTCGCGGCGCTTGGTGGCTTCGGCGCCGTCGGCGCCGTGCGTCACGTGATCGCGCGAGCAACCGGGGCGACCGATGTCGCCTTCTCCCTGCCCGGGGACGAAGTTGGGGGACTGTATTGGATGCTCGTGTCCTGCGTGCCGGGTTACTCGGGGTTTCGATACCCGGCGAAATGGCTCGCCATCTTCGCGCTCGCTTTGTCCCAACTGGCGGCGTCGGGTTTCGACGCGACCCTCCGCGACAGCCGCAACCTGCGATTGGTGGCCCACCTGATCATGGGGCTCGGAGGCTCTGCCGTGCTGGCGACGGTCGTGGCCGTGTCATTCGCGGGTGATTCGCTACCCCTCATCCTCGCAGGAGGCATTCTCGCGTTCGTCGTTGCTGCGCTGGCGACCGGCATCGCCGGGCTGGCTCGTTGGGGACGCATCGCGCATCCGCTCGCCAGTGCGATGCTCGTCGGGTTGGCTACAGTCGACCTCGTCGTCGCAGGTCGATTCTTCATCTATCCATCGCCGTTCACCGCTCTGGTCGAGGGTGGGACCGCGGTCGACACCCTTCTGCAGCAGCGACTGCCTGCCTTGGCGGCAACGAGCGCCGTGCCTCGGCTGGGTGCCATCGACAACGTCATCCATCTCCCGATGACTGATGACCCGTCCGATCGAGCGCTGATCGCCGGCATGGCTATGCGAGGCAATACACCTTTGCTGCACCGTTGGGGAAAGATCGGGGAGCCGAGTACCGCCATGGAGGCCGACCTCGAGAGGTTCTTTCAGACCTCTCGAGCCTACGGCGAGTCACGGGTCTTTTCACGTCGCATGTTCGACTCTGCGGCGGTCGAGTTCTTCGTGGTCCCGCTGGAACCTCCGTCCGGTATCCCCCTCTCCGAGTTCGAGCGTGATTGGTCCGACGCGCAGAAGCGAGGCGTGGATGAAGGGCCCGTGCCCATCGGTGCCAGGATGCCAAGCACACTGGCTTTGCCGGCCGGTGTCTCCGAGGCAGACGCATTCGTCAAGTACATCCGCAATGACTCTGCTGAGCCGCGGGCCCGGATCGCCCAGCGAGTCCTTCGCGGCGATCCCGTCGGGGACCAGACCGATCGCGCCCATGCCGCGCTGATGGCGAGTATCGCGTTTCCGAATCCGAGGATTCCCGTGCTCGGTTCGACTGTGGTGGTCGAAACCACCGCCCCAGTGATCCTGCCTGACCGAACAACTCTTCAGCCGCCCGCCGCAAGTGAGATGTGTCGGGTCGTGGTGGATGAGCCCCGGCGCGTCGTCGTCGAGGCGACGCTCGCCGCGCCGGGTCTCGTGGTGCTGGCCGATACGTTCCATCCGGATTGGGGTTTGCGTGTGCGCTCGAATGAAGGCCAGCCCCGAAACCACGACGTTCTCCGCGTCAATCGGATTCATCGAGGGTGCATGCTGCCTGCCGGACACCATCTGCTCGAGTACACCCATACATCTGCCGTGTTCGAGCGGACCTGGCCGCTCACGCTCGGCGCTTGGATTGGGATGATCGCGGCGGCGGTCTGGCTTCTCGCGCGGCGAACCGGTCCTGGCATCAAAGCGCCGGTGCTGATCCTGCCGGCGCGGGAAACAGGGCCTCCATGACGGACGTGCGGTCGTCGGTCCAGACCGGCACACTTGGGCCAGGCAGCGACGGTTGCCACTGCCATCGCGGGCTCGTCGGGGTGCTGTAGATGCGCTTCGCGATGTCAACGGATCGAGTGAGTGCCATCCATCGTGAGGCCAGTCGGGCAAAATCCTCCGGGACGTCGCGGTCGGCCCCGTCGAGGGCCATCCAGCCCCCTTCGGCGGCCAGCGCCGCGACGATCGGGGCGAAGTTGAGATAGCGGTTGGAGATGTGCACCGCCAGGATGCCCTCGGCGGTGAGCTTGCGGCCGTAGAGATCCAGCGCCTCGCGGGTGAGGAGATGAGTGGGCACGGAGTCTCCCGTGAATGCGTCGATGACCAGTAGGTCGAAGGCCTGGTCGGGTTCCTGCGCCAAGGCGATTCGCGCGTCGTCCACGACAATCCGGCACCGACCCGCGGTGTCCGCCAGATAGCTGAACCATTTTGGGTTGCGGGCGATGGCGACGACCGCGGGGTCGATTTCGAAGAACACGAATTCCTGGCCCGGCTGCGCATAAGCGGCCACCGTGCCCACGCCCAGCCCGGCGACGCCGACGCGGCCGGGCCGGGCGGATTGCTCGAGCGCCGCGAAGATGCTGCCGAGCGGACCGGTGGGGTGGTAGTAGGCGAGCGGAATCCGCCGGCGTTCGGGGTCGCTTGAGACGAGTTGGACGCCGTGCCGGATCGTGCCGTGCACCAGTTCCCGCGAGGGGCCGTTGTCGCTCGCTTCCACCCGCAGGACCCCGAAGAACGTCCGCGTCCGGTACAGCACCTGCCGCTCCTGCTCGATCATCCAGAAGGCGGCCAGCAACACGAGGGCGAGACTCAGCCCCCGCTCTCGGCGGTCGAACGCGAACACCGCGACCAAGGCCGCGGCAGCGATCGCGACGAGCCAGAGAGAGCGACTTGGGGGCAGGCCCGGCACCATGCCGGCGGCCGCGGCCATGCCGGCGGCGGCCGCGACGGCGGCCGACAGTCGCGGTCGCAGCGACCAACTGCGGGCCACTGGAGGAATCACACCCGCAGCGGCGGCGACCACCAGGGGAAACTCGTGATGCGCGTCGAAGAGCACCGGCGCGATCAGGGCGTTGAAGAGCCCACCCAGCGCCCCGCCCGTGGCCATCGCCAGGGAAAAGACCGTCAGTTGGCCGGCGGGCGGGCGGGAGTCGACCAGCTGGCCGTGCAAGGCGACGCAGATCGTGAAGAAGGCGATGCAGTGGCCGACAAGG
>CANHYS010000229.1 GCA_947464585.1 Planctomycetaceae bacterium
CAACCGTCACGTTCGCCGGCATCATCGACGGGGCCGTCGACGGCGTGCCGACCCACGTGACCGTCGAGGGCAGCTTTGCCGTGGCGGCGAGGACCATCGAATCAACGGCTGAGAGCACCGATTCCGAACCTGTCCGTCACCAACTGCACGGCCGCGTCGCCCAGGTGTCGGCCGTGATTCGGGAACGACGTCAGGCGAGCCATGTTGCGCCCGGATTCGATGTCGAGGCGCGACTGCTCGTGGCCCGCACGTCACTGGAACCTGGCTTGGAAAAGCATCTCGGCCAGCTCGCGGAGTCGGAGGCCGATGTGGCGGCCGCTCCCGTCCGTACGGGGACCGGTGAGGGCCAGCCGCCGCGGCGACGCGGCGAGGGCGGGCCAGGCCGGGTGTGGTATCGCGATCCGCAGGGTCGCTTCGACCTGGTCCACGACGTCCGGTGGCGGCGGGTGGAGGATGGGCCGAACGGCCTCGTGATGAGGCTGGTCGATCGGGGGGCCCTCGTTGGCCAGTGTTCGATGACAAGCCTGCCGAAGGCGACGGCCGCATCCTTGCCCACCCGAGATGACGTGCAGCGGGATGTCGAGCGTTCGCTGTCGGGCCAGGTTGTGCGGAGCGATGCCGCGGAGGAAACGGACCGCGACGACGGGCTGAGGATCGTGCGGCTCGCGTCTTCGGGCACCGCCGGCCGGCTTCCCTTCCGTTGGATCCACTACGTGCTGGCGGCCCAGGATGGCAGCCGGGTGAGTGTCACGTTCATGTTCGAAGAGTCGATGCAGCAGCGTTTCGGGGACGCCGACCGCCCGCTGATCGAGGGGTTACGACTGCCGGCCGCCCGGCCAGACGAGAACGCCAGCGCCCCCCCGGGGCCCACGGCAGCGGTCCCGGGAGGTGGCCGGCCGCAGGCACGATGAAGCCCGTTTTCGGCAATTTGCGAAGGCCTGTTGACGCTGCCCCCCGCGCCTTGGGATAGTAGGGGGTTCACCCGGGGAAAGCCTGGCAAACCGCCCGTTTGCCGCTTGACGCCGGGAACGCCGAGGAGGAGTGTCGTCGACACAACTCGTGCCACCTTGCATGGCCCGGGTGTTCGCTTTCTTCCCGGCCTGCGGAGTTGAATCCGCATCCGAGTCCGGGAGGCGCGAGCCATCGAGAAGCAGCATCGCATTAACGAGCAGATCCGGATCACGCCGATCCGGGTGATCGCCGGCGACGGCGAACAACTCGGGATCATCCCGACGGAAGAGGCGCTGAATCGCGCGCGTGAGGCCGGCCTCGATCTTGTCGAGGTGGCTCCGAACGAGAAACCGCCCGTCTGCCGGATCATGGACTTCGGCAAGTTCAAATATCAGCAAAAGAAGAAACTCCACCGCACGCACGTCCACCAGACAAAAATCAAGGAAATTCGGCTTCGGCCCAAGACCGGCGAACACGACATCGATTTCAAGGTGAATCAGGCGAAGGGCTTTCTGCAGCACAAGGACAAAGTCATCGTGTCGGTGGTGTTCCGAGGCCGCGAACTGGCACACATCGACGAAGGACAGCGGGTGATGCGGATGATTCTCGAACAACTCGACCCCGTGGGAAAAGTCGACGCGCCGCCGCAGCAGATGGGCCGCCGACTGGTCTGCACGCTGTCGCCCAAGTAGCCCGTTTCGCACGTAGACAAACCCAAGCAGCCAGGCCAAGCAGACAGAGACCACTCGCATCCCCCGCACATCAGTTTCCAGGCTCCCCCTTCACCCCCCCCCTCCCGAGACCCACATCATGCCGAAGCAGAAGACCCACAAGGGCGTCAAGAAGCGTTTCCGAGTCACCGCCAGGGGCAAGGTGAAGCATCGCCGCGCCGGTACGAGCCACCTGCAGGTTCGGCTCACCAGCAAGCGAAAGCGCAACCTCCGTGGCACCGACGTGCTCGCCGCTCCCGAAACGGCGAAGATCGTCGAGATGCTTGCGGGCTACAGCTACTAGTCCCGGCGTCGGCCGGCACCCTCCCCGGCGAGCAGGGCCGACATTCGATCCGCAAACCTGCGGGTGCAGCGAATGTCCCGGCTCGGATGCAGGGGCCTTGAAAATCCCATTAAAATAGCGACAGTGATCGTTCCAGAAGGCAATCTAAAACCATGCGCACTAAAAACGTTGTTCCCCGTCTCCGGGCTAAGAAGCGTCTCTTCAAGCGGGTGAAGGGCTCGGTCGGCGGTCGCCGCCGCCTGCTTCGCACAGCCAAGGAATCGATCATCCGTGCCGGCGTGTATGCCCGGCGGGATCGCCGTCGCAAGAAGCGCGACTTCCGTCGCCTCTGGATCGTGCGAATCAATGCCGCCTGTCGCGAGCGCGGCCTGCGTTACAGCCAGTTCATTGCCGGCCTGGAGAAGATCGGTTCAGAACTCGATCGCCGCACGTTGTCGGAGATGGCCGTGCTCGATCCGACCGGTTTTGACGCCGTCGTGAATGCCGCGCGAAAGGCCCTCGGCTTGCCGGAGCCGGCTGCGGTCGCGTAGTGCCGTGACTCTGCCCAAAGGCCGCGATGATGCGGCTCGAGCCGAGGCCCAGCCAGCGAGCGGCACGCCTGCCGGGCAAGCCGTGGCCATCGAGTCGTTTGTTGCCGAACTCGCAGCGTTTCGTGAGGCTGCCTCGGAATCGCTCGGAGGAGTGGCCGACGGTGCCGGACTGGAGCAGGCCCGGATCGAGTTTCTCGGCGCGCGGAGCGGGCGGCTCAAGGCGATCCAGAAACTTCTCTCGGGACTTGTGGCCACCGATCGGCCCGCGGGTGGACGGCATTTCAACGAGGCCAAGGCTGCGGTCACGGCGCTCTTTGCCGATGTTCAGGAGCGGCTTGCGGGAGGTGACGCGGCGAGGCCTGCGGCCGACGCGATCGATGTCACGCTGCCCGGTGACCCGGTGCGGCTGGGGCATGTCCATCCGATCACGCAGACGATCCGCCGCGTGCAGGAGATCATGGCTCGGCTCGGCTTCGAGAGCGTCGATGGGCCAGAGGTCGAGGATCAGTGGCACAATTTCGAGGCCCTTGCCATCCCGGCCGAGCATCCGGCACGCGATCCGCTCGACAACTTCTACCTGGCGGTGGCCCGTGGAGCCGACCCACTCCTGCTGCGGTCGCAGACGAGCACCGTGCAGATCCGTGTGATGGAAAACCGACGGCCGCCGCTGCGGATCGTCTCGCTGGGGCGTGTCTATCGGCCCGATACGGCCGACGCCACCCACTACCCGATGTTTCACCAGGTAGAGGGCTTGCTGATCGAGCCCGGCACGACCATGGCCCACCTGAAGAGTGTGCTTCGGCAACTCGCGTCGAGCTTCCTCGGTGGCGACGTGCACGTGCGGTTCCGGCCGTCGTTCTTCCCGTTCACCGAGCCGAGCGTCGAGTTCGACATGGAATGGGGCGGCCGTTGGATCGAGATGGGTGGAGCCGGCATGGTCGACCCTGCTGTGCTCGCGGCGGTCGGCTATGACCCCGACGAGGTCTCAGGCTTCGCGTTCGGCCTGGGCGTCGAGCGGATCGCGGCCCGTCGCTATGGCGTTGCTGACATTCGGGATTTCTACCGCAACGACGTGCGTTTCCTGCGGCAGTTCTGACCGTGGCTGCCAGACATTTCGCCGACCTTGTTCACCGACCCGTCCGCCGCGATGTTCACCTGAGAGGGGACAAAAGCCCATGATCATCTCCACGAACTGGCTGGCCGAGTATGTGAGCCTGTCCGTGTCGGCCGATGTCCTCGTCGAACGGCTGCTCCTCTCCGGACTCAATCACGAGTCGACGAGGACGATCGGCGCCGACACGGCGATCGAGATCGAGGTGACGAGCAACCGCCCCGACTGCCTCGGGCACATCGGTGTGGCCCGTGAGGCAGCTGTGCTGTTCGCCCGTCCGCTCCACATTCCCGATCCCCGCCTGCAGGAGGCCGCTGTCGCGGCGGCAGCGGACATCGCGGTGGAGATCCTCGAGCCCCAGATCTGCCCGTTCTACTCGGCGAGGGTGATCAAGGGTGTGCGGGTGGGGCCGAGCCCGCAGTGGATCGTCGACCGGTTGGCCACCGTGGGAGTGGCCAGCGTCAACAATGTCGTCGACGTCACGAATTACGTGATGCTCGAATGCGGTCAGCCGCTCCACGCCTTCGACCTCGCCAAGATTCGGGGCGGCCGCGTCATGGTACGGCGGGCCCTGCCAGGCGAAACGTTCACGGCCATCAACCACAAGACCTACCCCCTCACCGATGCAATGGGCGTGATCGCCGATGCGGAGGGGGCCGTGGCGCTGGCCGGGGTGATGGGGGGAGCCGGCACAGAGATCGCCTCCGACACGACCGAAATCCTGCTCGAATCCGCGCAGTTCGCGCCGCTCTCGGTCCGGGCCGCGGCGCGGGGGCTCGTGTTGGCGAGCGCGTCGTCGTATCGGTTCGAACGGGTGCCCGATCCTGCGGCAGTCGACTGGGCCAGCCGCCGCGCCGCGGCGATGATCGCCGAGATTGCCGGTGGGCATGTCTCCCGCGGTGTCGTGGAGGCTGGGCATTTGAAGGCGAGCCCCGCAACGATTCCGCTGCGAAACCGCCGCGTCGCCGAGGTGCTGGGGATCGAGATCCCCCCTGAGCGTCAGCAGGCCATCCTGATCGGGCTGGGATTCGTGGCCGAGAGCGTTGACGCTGCGGGATCCCGCTGGCGTGCGCCCACGTGGCGGCGCGACTGCTGGCGGGAAATCGACCTCGTCGAGGAGATCGCGCGAATCGAGGGCTACGACAAGGTGCCGGAGAACGAACCGATCGCCGCTCGGCCGGTGGCCGAGTCAGCCCGGGAGCGGACGCTGCGACGGGCGAGCGAGGTGCTCGTGGCGGCAGGCCTCTGTGAGGCGATGACGCGGAGCGTGGTCGGCGAGCCGCTCGAAGTGACAGCCAGCCCGTGGGGCGACACGCCGCCACTGGTCTGTGCACCGCCGCTCGTGCGCGGTGCCGACCGACTGCGTCGCACGCTCCTCCCCAGTCTGCTGGAGGCCCGCGCAGTCAATGTGGCCGTCGG
>CANHYS010000230.1 GCA_947464585.1 Planctomycetaceae bacterium
ATGGCTCTCGGTCTGTGAGACCGTGTCGGAGCAGTGCTTTTGGTCTGGGCGGAACGCATGATGTCTTCTTTCGTCGATGCCTATCGCTGGTGCGTCGGAATGGCGACGCGATTCCAACAGGTGCCATCGACACGACCGGCAGGGTGCGTAAAGCCTGCGGCGCGGAGGGATTGTTGCTTGCCAGAACACCGCAGACTCGCGACCGAGACAGGTTGGTGCCGTCTCGCCGGCTTTCGCAGATTGCCTGTCTTCACGCCTTGCAGGACGGGCTACTGATCTTCGGGTTCGACCGAAGCGGTCGGGGCGAACATCGGATCGAGGCTCTGCTCGTGCACCATCGGGCGGATCGCCAGCAGTCGCTGCCCGGATCTGGCGCCGGCCCGGTCGCGGAAGAAGGCGTCACCCGCGGTCGAGGCCGGCTCACCGACGCAGCCCACGATGATCATCGAGCCGACTGGAATGGTGGCCTCGAACGAGAGCCCTGCCAACGCATCGCGGCGTTGGCCGGCCTCCAGTCGAAACATGCCCTCTTCGCCAACCCAGGATCGTTCCACCGGGCCATGTTTGATCGTCGGCGACATATTCAGCCGCACCCTGTCGTCGGCCGCAGGCCAGGACCGCAGAGCGAACAGCGTGTTGGCATCGTGGTAGGTCCTCCCGCGAACACTGTCGCCATCCTGTTCCAGCAGCACCAGTTCCTCGAGGCCCGTTGCCGCCATCACGTCGCTTGAACGGCCGGGCAACAGGCGGAGCACGTGCCGCACGAGCGCCGGATTATCCGGCAGCGCCGCCGGCAGGGTTTCGCCGGGAGACACGGCGGGCGGGAGAAAACGGTCGGCGAGATGGGGTGGCAGTTGGGCCGTAACCACGCCGACCCGGAGGCCATTGGCCTGCAGACGCCGCCGCAAAGGCTCGTCAAAGACCTGCTCATCGGCCAGATTCCAAAGTTCGTCGCGCAGCACCGGATCGTGCGCCTCGTGACGGACAAAGATGAGTTCCAGCGGAATCGTCTTGGGCGCGGCCCGCGGTCGGTCAGCTGCCACCGCCACCGCCGGCTCTGCCGATGGATCGGACCACAGTCCACCACGGCACCCGCCCGCAGCAAGCAGGGCGAGACAGACGGCGGCGTTCCGTATCGCGGGATCGAGCATGACGCCGGTGGTCCGTAGAGGAGGGCTGGCGAGTGGGGGAAGATAGGGAGGCCGGCCGCATGCGTCAACGCCGGGTGGTGCTTCATCATGAGCCGCATGGAGCCGCTGCTGTCGGCCATCGGAAGCAGCCAGTCGTGCACGCCCGGCTGGCGATGTGCCATTGACCGGACTATCCTGCAGGGCAGCCGTCGGAGGCGGACCCGCCGAGCATTTCCCAGAGGTGAGTGCAAATGCCCGAATGGCTGACAGAGTCGTTTGCCCAGCCGATGGTGGACTGGCGGGTGCTGGCATTCCGACTCGCGACCTCGGTCCTGTTCGGCCTCGTCGTGTCGGCGATCTACCGTGGCACGCGGGACATCTCGCAGGGGAGCGTTTCCTTTCCGGGCACGCTCGTGCTGCTCTGCGTGCTCATCGCGATGGTCACGCAGGTGATCGGCAACAACGTCGCTCTCGCGTTCAGTCTCGTGGGGGCACTGTCGATCGTGCGATTCCGCACGGCGGTGCGGGACACGAAGGACACGGCGTTCGTTATCTTCGCCGTGGTTGTCGGCATGGCCATCGGGGCCGGGCAGCCGCTCGTGGGCATCGGCGGTGTCGTCGCCACCGGTCTGGTGGCCTGGCTTTTCCGTGACGGCGTGAGCGGCCCGACGGGCGGCGGCAGGCGGCCGTACGACCTGACGGTGCGGATGGCGAGCGACGCGCTGGCTGAGCCGTGCATGAGGGATGTGCTTTCCGGTCATGGCGTGCTCGCCGAGCCGGTCCACGGAGGCACGGCCAAGAAGGGGACGTCCCTGCGGATCGTCTACCGCACCGTCCTGCCATCAGACGTGGCACCACAGGCGCTCATTCGCGATCTCGCCGCCATCACCGGTGTGCAATCGGTCAGTCTGCGGCAGGTGAGAAACGAAGCATGAGGACCGCTCACTGCGGATGGGCGGGTGCTGTGACCGTGGCCGTCCTGGCGGTCGCCGTCACGATCGGCTCCGTCCCGAGCATCGCCGACGACGCCGGGCACGATGCCGCGGCAGAGGCCCTGTTCAGCCAGACCACGGTCACACGGCTCCAGATCCGGCTCTCGGAGAAGGCTGCCGAGTCGCTGCGCAGCGAGCCGAGGACCTGGACGACCTGCAGGCTCATCGAAAATGGCGATGTCGTCCACGATCGGGTGGCGATCAAGATCAAGGGTGGTTACGGCAGCTTCCGCGACCTGGAAGACCGTCCGGCCCTGACGCTCAACATGGACAAGCACGTGACCGGCCGCAGATTCCACGGTCTCGACAAGTTCCACCTGAACAACTCCGTGCAGGATGAGTCGCTGCTCCGCGAATTTCTCGGCGCGGAACTGTTTCGGATCGCGGGCATCCCGGCACCGCGGGTGACGCATGTCCGCGTCTTCATCGGGGAACGCGACGTCGGCCTCTACGTGCTCAAGGAGTCCTTCGACGAGGACTTTTTGCGGCGTTCGTTCCGCCGATCAGATGGCAACCTCTACGACGGCCGACCCAACGAGGAGATCGACGATGGTCTGACACGCGACGAGGGACACAGGGGCGATGCCGGTGCCGATCTCGCAGCGTTGGCCGACGCCTGCCGTGTCGTTGACGATGCCACGCGCTTCGCAATGATCGACGAGCGGCTTGACGTCGATTCATTTCTCACCTTTGCAGCCGTCGAGGCGCTCGCGGGACACTGGGATGGCTATTGCTCGGCTCGAAACAACTACCGCGTCTACGTGGATCCCGACGTGGGGGATCGGGTGCGGTTTCTGCCGCACGGGATGGATCAGATACTGACCGATTCTGGCCCGGGCCTTTTCGAGCCGCCGCCGGCGCTTGTGGCCATGGCGGTGCTTGAGCACCCGGACTGGCGGCGGCGGTATCGTGAACGCGTGGCGGAACTTCTGCCTATCGTCGCCGCCGACCGGCTGCTGCCGGCCATCGATCGCACGGCTGAACGACTCAGGCCTGAGCTGACCGATATCGGTGCCGAATCACTCGAGCGGTTCACGGTGGCCACGGCCGACCTGCGGACCATCATCGTCGATCGTGCAAAGAGCCTGAGGGAGCAGGTCGATGCGCCCGAGTCGCCTATCTGGCCGACGCGTCTGCAGGCCGCGGTGCGGGCGCTCAATGCGGCAGACACCGCGACCGACGAGCCGCCCATTCCCAACCGTGAGACGGCCGATTTCCTGCGGAACCATGTCCCCTGGTTCGAGTGCCCCGATCCCGAGATGGAACGCGTTTATTACCGCCGCTGGTGGACGCTGCGCCGGCATGTCAGCCACACGGAGGAAGGTCCGGTCGTGACGGACGTTCCGCAGGCCTTCGGTGACCTGCTCACCGAGGCCCGCTGGCTCCGCGACCTGCCGCTGTCTGGCCTCGCTTCGGCCCGTCAGGGTCATCCCGTAGCCGCCGACGAAATCTCGTGCGACCGGATCATCACTGGAGTCATCGGACTCAAGGTGCATCCCGACACGATCCTTGAGGTGGATCCGGCGCCACCGAAGGGCTGGCGGTGGTTCGGCATCGATCGCATCACTTATCAGGGGCGACGGCTCACGATCCTGTGGGACGACACTGGCGAACGCTATGGCTGCGGTCCCGGCCTGCGGGTGTTCGTGGACGGCCAGGAAATCGCCCACGCCAAGAGGCTTGAGCGGATCGTGGGTCGGCTGCCCTGAGTCGCCCGATGGCCGGCACGATGGGCCGCCGAGGGGGACTCCCGCGCAAACGACTCCCGCGCAAACCACTCTTGGTTACGACAGCGGTCACGGAACACGAAGGCCGACGTTACGACACCGCTTTGACGGCGTTGGTAAAGAAGGGAAATCCAGCGCCCGCTGCGGCGGGATCGAGATGGCCGTTCCACGCCGGATGCTGCACGGCGTCGATGAACCGCTCGGGGTGGGGCATCAGTCCGAGGATGCGGCCTGTCTCGTCGCAGACGCCCGCCACATTCCCCATCGCGCCGTTGGGATTGGACGATGTGCCCGACGCGTCGACCTCGTACCGCAGCACCAACTGGCCCGCGGCGTCGAATGCCGCAAAGTCTTCGGGCGATCGCGTCACGAACCGGCCCTCGCCGTGCGCGACCGGCAGTTCGAACCGATCCATGCCCTGCAGAAACACACAGCGGCCCGGCATCGCCTGCAGATGCACCCAGCGGTCGACGAACATGCCGGATGTGTTGTGGGCGAGGCTCGCACGGGCTGCACCTGAGGTCGGGTCGGCGAGCAACAGACCGGTCTGCAGGAGCACCTGAAAGCCGTTGCAGATGCCGAGGATGAGCCCGCCGCGGTCGCGGAACTTCGCCAGGCTCTCGGCGAGCCGCGACTTCAGTTCGAGCGCGAAGATCCGCCCACTGGCGATGTCATCGCCGTAGGAGAATCCGCCCGGGATGCAGAGGATCTGAAAGTCGTCGGCAAGCGACGGCTTGTGCGCCAATGCGTGCACGTGCACGCGGCGGGCGATCGCGCCAGCGCGCTCGAAGGCGTGCGCCGTTTCGTGGTCGCAGTTGGTGCCCGGTGCCCGCAGGATCATCGCCCTCGGTGACAGCATGCTCACGCTCCTCCCCGCCAGGCCCGGGCGAGGCTCGCCACCGGCACCGTCGTGGCCGACCCGGCGGAGGAGACGATCTCCAACCGGTCGCCTGCGACGACAGTACCGATCCATGCCCACGGCATCTTCTGCGTCTGGTTGCGCTGGTTCATCTCGACCGCAAACCGGTCGGCGAGCGCGGCAGGCACTTCGCAGACGAAGCGGCCCGGCGTTTCGGTGAAGGCGATCGCGAGATCGCGATGCAGGGCGGAGCCATTCCCGGCGGAGCCGTCGGCCTCCATTGGCACGTCGGCGAGGGTGATCCGCGC
>CANHYS010000231.1 GCA_947464585.1 Planctomycetaceae bacterium
GGCCGGGGCGTCATGTTCCTGCCGACCTCGGCAGGGTCGGTCGCGTCCTCGCGCACAATCCCGGTCACCATCACCTCGCTCCCAGGCTCCATTCGTCGCAGGATCCGAAACGCGTCCGGCTGTGCCACGGCCACCGCGCTCGTACTTCCTGAGTTGAGCAGCACGACGCCACCGGGGCCGTTTGCCTGCACGTCGACGACGCGCGACGGAAAGGTGACAAGGCAGCCCTTGTAATCACCCGGTGCGGCGACGGACCCGTGATACGACGCGTGCATGTTGATGCCCACGATCTCTTCCGGAGTGATCCGGATTGGCGCGAGCGGCCTGTCTGCTGCGAGCCGCCGCACCACCGCCTCCACGATTCCAGCGACGTCGCGATGGCCGTCGACGAAACCGGAAACCTCAACCCGATCCCCGGGGAAAAACCGCTCGGATGAGGATGTCTCCACCCGCACGCCCATCGTGCCCTCCTGGAGATAGAGAAACTCCGAAGGCTCGGCGAACGTGACCGTTCCCTGCGTCCGAATCCGACGCCCTTCGGCGGGTTCCGGACTGTATTGGGCGATCGCCTGCAGCGACACCATTGGAGCGTCGAAGGCTGATCCTGCCGCGGGACGTTCGACGGCGATATCAGCCGCGTGCACGATCAATACCCGGGGGGAAAGAAACTCGCCTCGTGTGTTGAATCGCATCGCCCCGACGCCCACCAGCCGAACGACCGCATCGACGAGCGAATCCGGTGGCCCGTCGAGCGCCGTCTTGGGCACCGTGGCCTCGAAGCGGTGGCCGCAGTCGTCGAGTACGAGGAGCCATTCTTCGGCCGAATCCCGAAAGCCCTGCACCACGCCCCGCACAGTGACCCGCAGGCAATCATCCGCGCCGCTGAAGAACCGGTCCCGATCGACGGGCCGTGGCTCGGGCTCGGAGCGCTCGCCAAGGATGCGGATGCCAACGGGCGAGATGTTCGGGGAATAACCGCCGCGGTTGGCCCACCCATGGACTTCGACCTCCAAGCCGGGAGTGAGCCGGGCGAGCACGCTGGAATCGATCTGCGGAAAACCGCGCCGCTCGGGCTGCGCAGGAGTGTCGATCCAGATGCCACCCGAATCATCCTGCACGATGAGGCCATTGGCTCCACGCCACGTCACGACACCCCGTATCGTCACCAGCCGGCGGGCGGGGGCATTTACGTCGGCGAGCACGTCGCGGATCGACACGAGCGGCGGGAGTGCTGGAACATCGTCACCAGCCCCGGC
This sequence comes from Planctomycetaceae bacterium, assembly GCA_947464585.1. Next base: position 1,257 of record CANHYS010000231.1, read on the forward strand.
ACGCGGAACCGCCAACCAGCACGTCACAGCCAACACCAAAAGCACGAGCCGCGGCGGTACGAAAAGCATCGATCGACCCATGGCGTCACCTCGTCAAGCGGCCGTTCCCACGGACTGCTCCGAGTTCTTCTTACATCACTCACACGGACGGTCAAAGCTCCCCTGCGACACCGGCTGCGTCGCAGTGCCTGATCAGCACCAAGCAGCACGGGCGTCGAGACGACGCCGGTACCTCGTCGGAGAAGTGGCATCGGCTACGTACCGCGGCCAGTTGGACGGGAAGCCAGTGAGCGAGGCCGACGCGGCAGCAACGCCTTGACGACATGGGTGAACCCATGTACATTCGTTTTTGATGAACGACGTGTCTCGCGGCCCATCGGAGAGCGACAGATGACCAGCGTGAAGATCGACGGCGAAACCTTTCAGAGGCTGAGTGCCGTCTCGGGCGCAGTGCAATTGTGTGATGACGAAGGGCACGTCGTCGGATACTTTCGTCCTGCGTGCGGAGTCCAGCGATATCCCGAGCCACCGTCGCTGCCGCCCGAGGAGTTGCAGCGACGGCTCGCTGCCCCCAATGGGCGGAAAATTTTCGAGATCTTGGCCGACCTCGAAAGCCGGTCGTGAAGTACGCGGTCGTCTGCTCGGTGGCCGCCGACGGGGAACTTGCCGCGATCTGGATCGCCGCAGAGGACCGAAAGGCCGTGTCTGGCGCGGCGAACGACATCGAAAAGGCATTGGCAACAGCACCGCTCGATCACGGCGAATCGCGGGAAGGGAATCTCCGAATCCTTTTCGTGGCACCACTCGGTGCCAGGTACACGGTGCAGGTCGAGAATGGCCGCGTTGTGATCGTCCAGTTTTGGACGATTTGACTCGCGACTTCCCAGCAGCCAGCGACGGGCACCGCCTTGCTGCGAGACAATCATTGTGTCTTGGTCGGCTCGGAAGTCGTGTCGATCTCGATGTCGATCGTGTTGTGGCCGGATTTGACGGTGCGGATGAGGGTCGACTGCTCGCCGGCAAATACGGAGGGTATTCGCATGTTCTCCAGCTCCCCGGCCATCTGCCGAGGGCCGTCGGGGCCGGCGACCGGCGGACGCTGAACCATCACCCAGCATTCCCCCGGCATGACTCCCTTGTTGCCCGGCGTGAACCAGAGTTCGTATCTGCCCTTGTCATTCGTGATGCCGGTCGAAGGCGAGCCCTTGGACCCGTCAGGCTGAAAGTCGATGCGGATGCCGGCCGGTGCTTGCTTGCCGTCGATCGTGAGGATGCCACTGGCCGTCGCGCCCACGCCACGCGGTCCGCATCCGCCCATGACGGCTGCCAAACAAGCGATGACCCCGGCGATCCAGAACGGCCGTCGAGCCGCGCAACGCCTTCGTCGTGTCATCGCTTAAAAGTCCCCGATCGTGAGGCCGTCCGCCCGCGTGCTGAGCCGCTGATAGATGCCGCGGCTCGAACTCATCGTCTGGATGATTGTCGTCGTGATATCCGCATCGCTCGTGGCGGCGTACCCCCAGATGGTGTGCGAATTGGATGAGATGTCGTTGGTGATGAATCGGACGGACCCGTCCACCATGGCGAAGTTCGCGCCGAAGTTGTGGAAACTTCCGAAGGCGGGCGGGCGGTTGCATTCACGTCGGTGAGGACGTCGCGGATCGACACGAGCGGCGGGAGGGCCTGCCCCTCTTCACCTCCAACAGCAGCCGCAGCCGCAGCCGCAAGGCAGGCCGCAGCCCGCAGCCCGCAGTTCGCGATGAATGTCCAAGCGAGGCGTTTCCGAGTGGAGTGTGTCCATCGACCCATCGTGTGTGTCACCTCGACAGCCAGCCGCTGCCACGGTCGGCTCGCCTGTTGATCGCCGAGATACGCAGGGCTGTTCGCAGCAGATCAGCCGTCCGGCGTGTCGATGAGCTGCTGGAGTCTGCCTGCCAGTTCGGGTGGAAACCGTGCCGGCCAGGTGGCATCGATGAGGCCGATCTCCAGCATGTCGCGCAGGTGCATCTTGTCTTTATCGCGGTATGACGTGAGCTTCATCCGCACAAGCGGCTCGAGGCCGAGCACACGATAGGTCTTGAACGACGTCGATTCCGACACGTCCGGCACCGCGGCGACATACTCGGGCCGCACCTTCTCGCCGGAGAAGATCACGTGCACGGCATCACGGGCCTTGGCCCCGGGACCGTCGAGAAACATCTCGATACCGGCGGTCCGGCGATGGACGAAGCCATTCTTCTCGAGCGCCTGCGCGGCGCGACCGAGGTCTTCACGTCGCAGCACGAGATCGACATCCTGCGTGAACCGCACCGCCGACTCGTCAACCTGTTCCACCCAGGCCATCACGGCATTGCCGCCGATCACGGCATAGGGAACGCCCGCCGCCTCCAGGGCGGCCGTTGACCGCAGCAGTCGGTCGCGAATTTTTTCCACGGCTCGCTCCATACGGTCGAGGGCCATCAGGCCGTCATATTCAGTCATTGGAAGTGCCAGACTTGGGCGCTGTGACCCGGCGTCGAGGTGGAAAGGCAGCCCGCAGGACGGGATCTCACCTGTAGAATAGCCCCGCCCACGGCAGGCCCGCAAAGCCCACCCGTCGAATTCCCCAGCTCGAATTTCCCGGCCACTCCTGCAGCGCCGCGGTCTTGCCGGCCACCCGATCGACGATGCTACCCTGTCTGGCCGTCTCATCCGACGAGATGAGCCACGCTTTTTGAGAAGGGAATGAACACGGAAAATGAACACGGAAAAGGAGATCGCATGAACATCCAGGGCTATCTCGGCATCGATGCCGGCACGCAGGGTCTTTCCGTCATCTTCTGCGATGAACGGCTGAAAATCCTCGCCCAGGGCGAGGGCGCCTATCACATGGTGCCCGGTCTCGCCGACGACTGCTACGAGCAGCAGCCGGGTGACTGGGAGCAGGCGTTGGCCACGGCCATGGCCGGTCTCCGGCAGAAACTGGACGCTGCCGGGATCACGATGGACGTGCAGGCAATCGGCATCTCGGGCCAGATGCATGGCGAGGTGCTGGCCGATGATCTGGGCCGCTCGCTCGGTCCCGCGAGGCTCTGGTGCGACAGCCGCAACGAGGCCGAGGGGCACGAACTCACCGAGAAGCTCGGCGTGAAGATGCCGAAGCGGATCACGAGCGCCCGCTGGCTCTGGACGATCCGCCACCAGCCCGACAAGGCGGCCAAGGTGGCCCACATCACCACGCCCGCCGGCTGGATCGCCTTCAGGCTCACCGGCCAGTGGAACCTCGGCATCGGCGACGCGGCAGGCATGTTTCCGATCGATCAGAAGACTCTCGACTACGACTCCAAACTCCTCGCCGACTTCGACGCGGTGGTCGCGACAACGCCACACGGCAAGCACCTGCGTCCGCTCCGCGACCTGTTGCCCCATGTGAAGAAGGCCGGCGCAGACGCCGGCACGCTCGATGGCCACGGGGCCACCTTGCTCGGCCTGCCGACCGGCATCCCGGTGGCGGCGGCCGAGGGAGACCAACCCGCGGCGCTGGCCGGCTCGCTGATCGGCGCGGCGGGGATGGTGTCGATGAGTTTTGGCACGAGCGTCGTCGCCAACGCGGTGGGCGACAGGGCCTTCCAGGGCATCTCCCGCGCGGTCGACCACTTCTGCGCGCCCGATGGCAAGCCGATCAACATGGTCTGGCTGCGGAACGGCACCACGGCGATGAACACGGTGGTGGAGATGTTCGGCAAGGTGA
>CANHYS010000232.1 GCA_947464585.1 Planctomycetaceae bacterium
AAACGCCGGTGCTGCTCGACCGCGCCCTGCATCGCCCATCGCCAGGTCGAGTCGCCGGCGAAGGCCAGCACGCGGCCGTCGCCGTATTCGCGACCGACGAGCAGCGGCCGACCGTCAGCCGTCACCGCAAGCGGCTTGGCCGTGGGCACGAGCCGACCAAGATCGTTTGCGCCCTCGAGCGGCGGCAGTGCCTGCCATACCGCACGCGAGTCCTGCTCACTCTTTCCCTGCCGCAGGATCGACACGCCGCCAAAGCGTGTGTCGGGGAGCATCTGCAGCGGCCCCTTGAGATGAAGGCTCTCACGCACCGGCTCGTCGAACGACTGCCGTGCGAGACGATCAGGCTCAAACGGCAGCGCCGGTGCGAGTGCAGAGCTGCCCCAGCCGCCAGCCTCGAACGCATGAAAACCGCCGAGCATGCCGATGCCGGCGCCGGCCTGCACCTTGCGGAGAATCTTCTGCAGATCGTCGCGCCGGACCGCCGCGGAGTCGAGGTCGCCGATCAGGAAGACGTTGTAATCGCCCGACAACTGCCGGCTGATATCGACAGGCCAGGTATCGCGACGACCTGAATCGATCCAGCGGAAATCGACCTGCATGTCGGGGCTGGCCGCGAGCACGCGGCGCAAAAACCGCTGCTCAACCCTGAGACTCCCTTCCAGATAGAGCACCCGCAGACCGCCGTCGACCACCTCCACGAACGTCGAAAGTTCGTTGTTGGTGACCACCACTTCCCCCTCCTGCCGCTCGACGACGAGCGACAGCTTCCGTTCGCCCAGGCTCTGCGGCGTCCAGGCGAGGCGGACCGCCTCCTCAACCTCCGCACCGCCTTTCACGGTCGTGCGGGCCACCTCTTCCATGCTGCCGGTATCGTTCTCGGCCAACAGCTTCACTACCGCATCCCGGTCTGCCAGCCCCTCCAACCGCACGCGGCCGGCGACCTCCAACTGGTTCTTGAGGTAGACGGTCTCGCCCACCGACAGGTTCACGATCGCTGCATCGCGGCCCTGCCCCGCCCCGAGTTGCTGTCCAAACGTGACGCTCCACAGTGGCACACCGGCATCACCAACGGCACGCGCGGCCGTCTGCGGCGGCTCGTCTCGCGGCGGATAGGCGTGCTGGGCACCGTCGCTGAGCACGATCACACCGGCAAGCTGCCGACCGGCACCAGCCCGCACAGCCTCGGCAATGGCCGCACCGATTGCCGTCTGGTCGGAGGTCTTGCCGGCCTGCCAGGCGGAGAGCGGAAACGGATTGCCTGGTGCCGCGGCCACGGGACTCAATTCGCGATCGAACGCATAGGTGGCGATGTCGAAATCGCCGCTCTCCACGAGGGCCTCGGCAGCCGGCCGTGCCGCCGTCAGCGATGCAGTCAACGCATCCCAGCGTGTCTGGCCGTTGGGACCGTCCGCCACGGTCATGCTCTTCGAGGCATCGGCGAGCACCACCACGGTGCCCTGCTGCCGCGCCTGCCGAGTCGAGACGAAGGTCGGCCTCAGCATGCAGAGCACGATCGCAAGAAACGCACCGAGCCGCAGAAGCACGAGCACCAGCACGCGACCGTGGGACACACGGGAGCGGTCGGGCGGCACGGCCAACAGCACGGCCATGAGCGCGACCGTGACCAGCGCCACGAAGAGCCACGAGCCCACGGGGTCAAAGTGCACTGCCACCTGTTGCACCGACGTGACCGCGATCATGCGCCGGCCTCCTGCTCAACGCCTTCCGGCAGGGGCGGCGGGCCACCGGCCGACCGGCTCGCCCGTGCCGCAGGGCGTGTGCCAGCGGCTCCCGCCTTCACGTCGGCTGCAGTCGCTTCCTCGGCCGCCGCTGCAAACTCGGCCGCCGTACTGGCTCCGGCCGCGATTTCCTCGCGCGGCGCATAGAAGCGGTTGGCCACGATCCAATCGGCCGCCATGACGAGGGCGGTGAGCAGGATGATCCAGCCGAAGAGTTCGGCGCCGACCCGTTCCAGGTTGACGTCTCGCACAAGCTCCGCCTCGGTGCGCGCGAGTCTCTGGCCTTGCCCCCATACCGTGGCAAGACTGTCGGCATTGAGGCGGGTGAAATCGGTGGCGGTGGGATCGAGGGTGGCGCTAAACCCGGTCACCAGGCCCCCCGCCGCACCGCCGGCACGGACCGAATAATTGCCGGGAAGCTGCGTGGCAGTGACCGTCAACGCACCGCGTGCCTGATCGATGGCGACGGGAAACTCATCCCCGCTCGGCGGCCGCACAAACGCGGCTGGCACATCGGGGCGTGCCACGTGCAGGCTGGCTGGCCGGCCGGCCACGACATTCAGGTCGTCGGAGGTGTCGATCGCCCGCAGGAGCGTCTCGTTGGCGAGCATCACGAACGGCCAGGGCTCGAAGCCTGTCGCAAGGGTGTTCCACGCATCCGGATCATCAGCTGCCTGCGAGACGGGGGTGGTCACAGTCACCACCATCCCCTGCCCAACCGCGTGTTCGATCACCGCGGGCAGTCCGTTGCGGTAGGCCGCCACGACACTGGCCGTCACGTCTGCGTCGGCACCAGCAGGCGCGGCACGACTCGGCTCGAATTCCCAGTGCCTCTCCACCGGAAAATCCTGCCACGGCACGGCATCGCCAACCCGGCGGAACGCCGCGAGCATCGGATGGTCGAGCGCTGCAGGAGCCAGATAGTTGTCGCCACCGGCTGCCCGCCAGACCCTCACGATGCCTCCGCCGAGCACCCGCTGCGAGGCCTCGCTGTTGAACCGTGCCGCATCCCCGGCCCTGGGGCCGAGCCATACCACCAGACCACGGCCCGGCGCCACCCATTGGCCGAGCGATTCCCAGGTGGCCGGCGGCAGCGGCGGCGGATCGACAAGGACGATGCCGCGATAGTCGTCCCAGGCCAGCGACGCCAACTCCGCCACGTCGGCGACCGTGACCGCGAAGGCCGCCTGGCCCGCCTTGGCAAGCGTCACCGGAGCGATGGCCTGCGACAGGAACAGCCCCGTGCGCGATGCCGGGGCCGGCGCTGCCACGAGCACCCGGGCAGCAGCCCCAACCTCGACGGTGAAGCACCGTGCATTGTCGGCCTCGAGGTCGTCGGTGCCATCGATCACCACGCAGCCCTGTCGAACACCCGGCTCGAGCCCCGTGATCTCGAAATCGATCTGGCCACCGGCCCCCTCCTTCCACGCGCCCGGCTTCACGGCTCGCCTCATCGAGCGACCGTCGGCACCGACCATCTCCACCGCCACTGCCCGAACGGCATCGGTACCGACGCGACTGGTCGCGACTGTGAGCCCGAGCGGCGAACCGGCGGGAATTCTGTCACTGGAGAGCTCGACCGCGTCGATCGCAAAATTACGGGCCGACGTCGCGCCCACGTCAACGATGAGCAGGCTCGTGTCGGGATGCGACGCGGCGAGGTCGAGCGGCGGGGCGTTGTCCCAGGCCCCGCGCGAGCAGTCGGTGAAGAGATAGATCTCGCGCCGCGGTATTCCCGAGCCGTCCAAGAGCCGGAGGCCGGCAGCGAGCGACTGCGCGAGCGATGCCGCCGGTGTGGTGGTGGCGAGACGGTCGATCCGGGCAGCGGCCGCCGCGATCGTGGGGGAAAACGCCGCTGCACCGCCCGACGTATCGAGCACGGCAACCTTGCTCCCCGTCGGCAGTTTCTGGAAAAGCACTCTGGCCATGGCGGCGGCCTGCTCCAGCCGCGTGCGATTCCCTTCCCGCAGGAGCATCCGCGGCGCCGTGTCGAAGATGAATGCCGCCGCCACCGGCCCCTCGCCATCGGCCAGCCAGCCGGCACCACGGAGCACCGGCCGGGCCAGCGCGAGCGCCAGCAGGGCCAGTGCCGCCATTCGCAGGAGGAGCAGAAACAGGTGGCTGAAGCGGAGCCGCCGGCGGTTGGCGACCGCCTTCTGCCGCAAAAACCGCAGTGCCGGAAACTCCCGCTTCACCGGCTTTCGCCGCATGATGAGATGGAGCATCAGCGGCACGGCGACCAGCGCCGCGCCACCCAGCAGCATCGGTGTCAGAAACGAGAGGCCCATGTTCGCCTGTCACTAAAACCGGTTGCGGCGGCTGGAGAGATATCCCAGCAGGGCTCGGTCGAACTGCATGCTCGTGTCGAGCGGTACGTAATCAATGCCGGCATGAAAGCAGGTCTTGCGATAGTCCTCCCGAAACGCCTCCACGCCCGCGACATACTGTTTGCGGGCCGCATCGGCATCTACCACCAGACGGTCGAGCGACTCGGGCTCCGTGAACTCCACCATTCCCTCGAACGGGAAGCGGACCTCCGCCTCGTCGAGCACGTGGAAGAGGATCACGTCGTGCCCCCGATGACGCAGGCGTAGGAGGGCGTCGCGAACCGGCTCCGGATCCGCCAGCAGGTCGCTGAACACCATCACGAGCGAGCGGTGCCGGAGCATCGCAGCCACCTGCACCAGGCTGCGGGCGATGTCGGTCTTGCCAGAGGGCTTTACCTTCGCAAGCACCGACAGCACCTGCGCGATCTGCGACCGCTTCGAGCGGGCCGGCAGGCTGGCATGGAGCTTCTCGTCGAAAACCATCAGGCCGCAGGGATCCTGCTGGTGGATCATCAGCCAGCAGAGGGCCGCGGCCAGCGATATCGAGTAGTCGAGCTTCGTGAGCTCCTGGCGGTAGGTGTAGGCCATCGAGGCGCTCGTATCGACCACCAGATACCCGGTGATGTTGGTCTCGGCCTCGAACTTCTTGACGTAGTGCTTGTCGGTCTTGGCGTAGACCAGCCAGTCGATGTCCTTGGGATCATCGCCGGAGGTGTATTTACGGTGCTCGCTGAACTCGACGGAAAACCCTTGGTAGGGGCTGGCATGGAGCCCCTGCAGGAAGCCCCGCACGATGAACTGCGCGCGGAGATCGAGCCGCGCGATCTGCCGCACCACCTCCGGCTTCAGGTATTCCTCGACCGCCCGCACCATGGGATCGCTCCGGTCACTTCACCAGCTTTGGAATCTCGGGCTCCGG
>CANHYS010000233.1 GCA_947464585.1 Planctomycetaceae bacterium
CGCAGGCAGCCATGTAGGCCTTGTATTCCGCCCACGTCACCTCGCAGCGGCCGATCCAGAAGGGCTCGATCGCCACGTCGTATTGCGGCCCCTCGTCGGCGCCACGATCGGCCTCGGTGGCGGGGCTGCCCATGCGGAGCGTGCCGCCGGGCACCGGGATCATCCGGAAGGTCACGTCGGTGCCAGGGATGGTTTCGTCGTAGGCCACCATCCAGCCGCCGGGCACCTTGATGGCAGGGTCGTCTCCCTCTGGCCGCTGTTCACCCGCCACGAATCCGGCGGCGGCACTCTCGGCCACGGCAGTCGCCCCGCCCTCTGCGGCCAGGCAGCATGCCAGCGGGCCACCCAGCGGTGCCGCCAGTGCCAGGCTCAATGCCAGCATGGAGCCTGGGAACGAACGATCGAGAAGGCGACGGATCCGCATGAACACTGCACTCTCCTGATCAGGAAGGGGGATCGACAGCAGGCGCGCCGCTCGAGGGGAGACCGCGTCCGGGAAACAAAGCCGACGGAACGATAGAGTGTAATCTGTTGGAAACCCCCTGCCCACCGACGGGCAGCCACCCCTGAGCCCCATCCGTGGCCGCATCCAAGCCAACTCAGCCGACCGGAAAAGCCGCCAAGCCAGCAGGCAAGGGCCAAGCAAAGGCTAAGGGCAAGTCCGACGACAAACCGGCCGAAAAGGTGGTGTCGGAAAATCGTCGGGCCCGTCACGACTACGAGATCATCGACACGCTCGAGTGCGGCATCGCTCTGGTTGGCAGCGAGGTGAAAAGCCTTCGCGGCGGTCGGATGTCGCTCGACGAGGCCTACGGCCGCGTCGATGGCCGAGAGGTCTGGCTGCTCGGCTGCGACATTCCCGAATACGAAAAGGCCAACCAACTCAACCACGTGCCGAAGCGGCCGCGGAAGCTGCTCATGCACCGCCGCGAGATCGGCAAGTTCGCGGACCGCGCCCTGGAGAAGGGGCTGACGCTCGTTCCGTTGAAGATGTATTTCAAGGACGGCCGCGTGAAGGTGCTGATGGGCATCGGCCGCGGTCGGCAGGCCCACGACAAGCGGCAGAAGCTCAAGGCTGATTCTGCCAAGCGTGATATTGAAATCGCCCTCCGCGGCAAGACGGGCCGCGGAGGGCGATCAAAGGACTGAGTGGCGAGCCACCGCTTGATGCGGTCCCGTCGCTGACGCTCAGGGCTTGTATGCGCATAACAGCCCCCGGCGTAAGCCGGGGGATCGCTGAGCATGGGCGCAAAAAAACCCCCGGTGTGAGCCGGGGGATCGAGAATCACAGAGGATTTTCCCCAGGGGTTCTCTACACGTGCTCCGCGACCAGTTCGGCATTACTCGAATCGGTTGAATCTTCAGGGTGCCACAGGGGCATGCCCCGCTGAATTCGTTCGGCGAGAATATCGATCTTCTGCCTCGAACCGGCGGGCGCCGCTGTCGGGATGAACTCCGTGGTCGCGTGCGGTTCGAAATTCTCGTCGTGACCGTACAGCTCAATGATTTCAAAAACGTTGCGAATCCGGGCCATGGGAACGAAACAACTCCTTGCTGGGTTCAACTTGCTGGGTGCAACATGATGAGAGGGGAAACGAACACAAAGCCCGCGGCGTGCAGCCCGACGGAAAGTGGCGGCCGGAGCTACGGCGGCGGGCACGTGCTCTCAAGGGACGTCGTCATTATGGGCCCGCGCTTGCGCGAGTCAAACATTTTTCAGCAGCGATTTTGCGCCCCGGAAAAATGCTGCGAAGTGGGCCGAATTGACCGTCACCACCGCTGCGGTTTACCGCACACGTTGGCCCTTACGGCGACGGCGCGCCGGGCGGCAATGCGATCTCGATATCAGCTGGTGGCGGCGGGGCCGGCTTGGCCGATGTCGATGATGCGGCCGCTGGATCAAACTTCGGCGTGTCGGTGCCGGTGCTTGCCTCGAGATCAGCCGTCAGCATGAGGTGTTCACCCCCTCCGTCCGGACGCAGTTCCAGGTGCGTGACGCTCCAGTCTTTGCCGAGTTTTTTCCCCTCGACGACCACGATGCCCCGGCCTTTGGGGCCACTCGCCTCGAACTCCATCGCGGCGATGCCGTCTGTCTCGTTGGCCCTGCCGGTCACCTTCGGGCTGCATGTGACCTTCCCGCCGGGGCCTGCCAGCAGTGCAAGCACCCGTGGATTGCGCTCGACTTCTGCTTTCGCGTCGACCACCACCGGGTGGCTGGAGAGTCGGCCACAGCCGCCCGTCGCGGCAAGCATGGAGAGGGCCACAAAGATCGGCATCACGATCCGTCGCATGAAGAGTCCTTCCTGGACACGGTGGCTGGACACTGTGGAAAATCTGTCTGATTGACGGAGAGGCTTTGCCCTCTCCTTCGCGATCAATCAGGCCGACCAATCAGGCCTTGGCGTCGTGCTGGCGGCACCAGGCGACCTTCTCGGCCGTGGTCGTCGGGAGTTGGCCACCGGCCGGAGCCGGTTTCTTGGCGGTTGGCTTCGGCGCAGCAACTTCGGCGACCGTTGGTTCAGCCTCAGCCTCGTCTTGAGCTGCCGGAGCGGCCGCGGCAGCCTTTGCGGCACGGGCACGGGCAAGAATCTCGGCGGTCGAGAGCTTGCCGCCCGCGGCGGCAGGCGGAGCCGATTTCTTTTCGGCCGGAGCGGGCTTGGCTGCTGCGGGCTTGGCCGCCGGCGCTGCTCCGCCACTGGCCTTCGCCCGGGCTGCCGCAAGGATATCGGCCGTGGAGGGCTTGCCTGCGCCGCCGGCCTTCGCCGCCGGTTTGGCTGCAGCGGGCTTCGCGGCCGCAGCCGACTTCGCGGAGGCTGCGGGCTTTGCAGCCTCTTTTTCCGCCGGCTTCGGCAGCGGCTCTGTCACGATCTTCAACGCCGCCGGGTCGATGTCGTACCAGCCGGTGTTGTTGAACTGGTCGAACTCGACCAGGCAGCGGCCGTTCATGTTGACGGTCTTGACGGTTCCCGTCGCGTGGGCGAACCGGGCCAGTTCGGGGGCCGACGAGTTGATCACGACATACTTGTCGGTCCACTCCGACTTCAGTCGCTCGATGACGTCGAACATAGGTGCGTTCCGGCGGGAAGGCAGAAGACAGGGCGGGAAACCCTCGGTCCTGACCCGAGAATTTGATCGATCGGCAGGCGAATCGCAAGATACCGTCGGCAGGCCGTTGAAAAACGCGTCTGCCGGAAGATTTTGTCGGGCGGGGAGGTCCGGCTCTCAGGCCGGGCTGGTCGAGACCGCCGCGCCGCTGATGCTGGTCATTCCCGTTGGTCCGATCGAGTAGGCCCAGACGACCGTTCGGGGCAGGGCCGTCGAGTTATCGAACGGTGTCAGTCGAAACAGGCGGTCCCCCTGCCGATAGGTTGAGCCGATCCAGCCGGGAGGCTCGTGGAGGCGGCAGGCAATCTCAAACCGGATCACGCCGGCGTCGTTGGGGTCGGGGGCGATGCTGGCTGAGAAGTGGGAACGGCCGGCCAGCCCGACCCCGACAATGGCCTCACCACCGGCCGCATCACCCCGCGGCACGCTCACTCTTGAGAGTTCGACGAGCACCGGCGACGCCGGCCAGCGGGGATCGTTGGCAGGGGGGCACGGCCCGTCGAGCGACGTCCAGGTGGTCGCCTCGCCGGTCGTGATCCGATGCGCCCAGCGATCGCCGTTCCAGGTGAATACGGCGGCGGTCGGGCCGGTGGCAAGCTGCACCGGAGGCCGGCTGGTCGGGGGCTGCACGTCGTGTGGCTCCATGGTGGCTGGTAGCATACCGCGACGGCGTGTCCATTCGATTGCTCGGTGGCCAGGGCCGCAGTCAGCCGAGGCTTTTGCTTCTGATGGAACCGCGTCGCTCGCTCCGCTGGCCGATCCTTCTGGGCGTCGTTCTCATCGGCTCGATTCTGGCGCTGGGTGTCGGCTGGGTGCTTGTCAGCATCGCCGCGGCGCTCGGCTCCAAGAACCGCAACGAAAACGCGGCCTTCTATTGGGCGATCCTCGGCGTGGGCGTGGCGCTGCTCGTGCTCGTACTCGTAGGCGTGATCATCTACCTCGCCCTCACGGTCAAGGCCATCGCCCTCTCCCAGCGACAGAGCAACTTCATCGACAGCGTCACGCATGAGCTCAAGAGCCCGCTGGCGTCGCTCAAGCTCTACCTGCAGACGCTCACGCGGCGGCCCGTGCCTCCAGAGCAACAGGCCGACTTCCACCGCTTCATGCTCAAAGACGTGGAGCGGCTCGACACGCTCATCGACCACCTGCTCGACGCCGCCAAGACACTCCAGCGACGGGCCCGCCCCGGCACCGACGCGACGGCGATCGAGCCGGTGCTCCAGCGGGCCTGCGAGGCGGCCGTGCATCGGTATGGCGTGTCGCCCGAGAGCGTGCGGCTCGACATCGTCGGGGTGGGCGTGGGCGTGGCCGGCACGGCGCCCACGGGCGGCGTTCTGCGGGTCTGTGGTCGCGAGGCCGACGTGGAGATCGTGTTTCGCAACCTCGTCGACAACGCTGTGAAGTATTCGCTGCCCGCTCCCGAGGTGGAGGTGACGGCGTCGGCGCTGCCACGCGGAAAGGTGCTCGTGCGGGTGGCCGACAATGGCCCGGGCATCCCCGTGGCGGAACGACAGAACGTGTTCCAGCGGTTCGTGCGGCTGGGGAGCGAACTGGAGCGGTCCACGCCCGGCACGGGGCTCGGCCTGTTTCTCGTGCATGCGATCGTGAAGCAGTTGCGGGGCAGGGTGGTGGCGAAGGGCCGCCCGCCGCAGAAGGGCACGGTCATGGAGGTGGAGCTGCCGGCCGCACCGTGACGGGCCTGTGCGGCACGGGATGAGCCTGGGCGGAACGCATTGGTTCGCCGGCTGCGGCATGCTCGTCGCCGGCGGACTTTGCCGTTGCATGCTCTTGGGCCATGGTGCGTCCTGCGTTGCAGGCAAAGTTCACCGGCTCCTGCGCGTGCCTCCGTCCGGCTCCTCAGCATCCAGGGATTTCA
>CANHYS010000234.1 GCA_947464585.1 Planctomycetaceae bacterium
CACCTGATGCCCCCTTCCAATCCGTCCGCCCGTGCCGATTCTCTCCACACTCTCCTGGCCAATCGCATCGCCGTTCTCGACGGGGCGATGGGCACCATGGTGCATGCCTTGGGGCTCGACGAACAGGGATTCCGCGGCGCCCCGTTCCGTGATCACCCCAAGGATCTGAAGAACTGCATCGACGTGCTCGTGCTCTCGCAGGGAGACGCGATTCGGGGCATCCATGCGGCCTACCTCGAGGCGGGCGCCGACATCGTCGAGACCAACACCTTCGGGGCCACGAGCCTGGCCCTTGCCGACTTCGGTCTGGCCGACCGCACCCGCGAATTAAACCTCGCTGCGGCCCGCCTCGCCCGGGAGGCGGCCGACGCTGCGACGGCCAAAACGCCCGACCGGCCGCGGTTCGTTGCCGGCTCGATAGGCCCCACCAACAAGCAGCTCTCGATCGCCGGCAACGTCGCCGATCCCGGCCACCGGGACGTCACGTTCGACCAGATGGTGGCCACCTACCGCGAACAGATCGAGGCACTGATCGAGGGAGGCGTTGATCTGCTCTTGGCAGAGACCGCCTTCGACACGCTCGTGCTGAAAAGCTGTCTCTACGCCATCGAGCAGGTCTTCGAGGACACCGGTGTCCGCCTGCCGGTGATGGCCTCGTTCACTGTGTTCGAGGGTGGCCGCACCCTCTCCGCGCAGACGGTGGAAGCCTGCTGGACGAGCCTGAGCCACGTCGACCTCCTGAGCGTGGGTGTCAACTGCGCGCTCGGCCCAGAAAAGCTGCGGACGCATCTGGCCGACCTGTCGAGGGCCACCCCGCGACTGGTCAGCTGCTATCCCAACGCCGGCCTGCCCAACGCCCTGGGCGGCTTCGACGAAACGCCCGAGGCGATGGCGAGCGTGCTGGGCGAGTTCGCGAAGGAGGGGTGGCTCAACATCATCGGCGGCTGCTGCGGCACGACGCCGGCCCACATCAAGGCCATCGCCGAGGCGGTCGCGAAGTATCCACCGCGGAAGCCAGCCGTGCCCGAGCGACGGAGCCGTTATTCCGGCCTCGAGATGCTCGAACTCCGCCCGGAGAGCAGCTTCACCGTGATCGGCGAACGGACCAACGTCACCGGCTCGCGGGCCTTTGCCCGGCTCATCAAGGAGGAACGCTACGAGGAGGCGCTGAGCGTCGCCCGACAGCAGGTCGAGAACGGCGCCAACATCATCGACGTCAATGTCGATGAGGGGATGCTCGACGGCCCCGCCGTGATGACGAAGTTCCTCACACTCCTTTCCAGCGAGCCCGACGTCGCCCGCGTGCCCGTGATGGTCGACAGCTCCCGATTCGAGGTGCTCGAGGCGGGGCTCAAGTGCATCCAGGGCAAGGGCATCGTCAACTCGATCAGTCTCAAGGAGGGAGAGGAGACATTCCTGCGGCACGCGCGGACGATCCGCCGCTACGGTGCCGCCGTGGTCGTCATGGCCTTCGACGAGGAGGGGCAGGCCACCGACGTCGAACGCCGGGTGGCCATCTGCAAACGCGCCTACAAACTCCTCACCGAACAGGCTGGGTTTCTCCCCGAAGACATCATCTTCGACCCCAACATCCTCACGGTGGCCACCGGGATCGAGGAACACAATCGCTATGCCCTGAACTTCATCGAGGCGACCCGCCTGATCAAACAGGCGATGCCGCTGGTGAAGGTGTCGGGGGGCGTCAGCAACATCTCCTTCTCCTTCCGCGGCAACGAGACGGTCCGCGAGGCGATGCACTCGGCATTCCTCTACCACGCCATCCAGGCCGGCATGGATATGGGCATCGTCAACGCTGGCCAACTGGCGGTGTATCAAGACATCGACAAGGACCTGCTGGAACGGATCGAGGACGTACTCTTCGACCGCCGCCCCGACGCCACAGACCGGCTCATCGAATACGCCGAGACGGTGAAGAAGCGCGACCCGGCCGACACGGCGAAGGCCGACGCCTGGCGGACCCTCGACGTCGAGGCCAGGCTGGCACACGCTCTGGTGAAGGGCATGGCCGACCATGTGGAGGAGGATGTCGAGGATGCCCGGAAGCACTACGCCACCAGCCTCGAGATCATCGAAGGCCCGCTGATGCGTGGCATGCAGACGGTGGGCGACCTGTTCGGCGAAGGAAAGATGTTCCTGCCGCAGGTGGTGAAGAGCGCCCGCGTCATGAAACGGGCGGTCAACCATCTCCTGCCCTACATGGAGGAGGAGCGGAAGGCGCAGGGAGCGGCGGCGGCAAAACGCGGCCGCGTCCTGATGGCCACCGTCAAGGGCGACGTGCATGACATCGGCAAGAACATCGTGGGCGTGGTGCTGGGATGCAATGGCTACGAGGTGATCGACCTGGGCGTGATGGTGCCTTGCGCGAAGATCATCGAGGAGGCCAAGGCCCAGCAGGTCGACATCGTGGGGCTCAGCGGCCTGATCACCCCCAGCCTCGACGAGATGGTGCAGGTGGCCCAGGAGTTCGAGCACGAGGGACTGAAACTGCCTCTCCTGATCGGCGGCGCGACCACCTCGGCCCGGCACACGGCGGTGAAGATCGCCCCCAAATACACCGGGAACGTCATTCACGTCACCGACGCCTCACGGGCCGCCGGCGTCGTCGAGAAACTGCTGAATCCGAATTCACGGACGGCCTTCACGCAGGCCAACCGCGAGGCGCAGAAACGCGACGTCGAAAACTTCAAACAGCGGCAGCAGACAAAACTCGTGCCCTACGAGACGGCCTGCGCCAAGCGGTGGACGACCGACTGGGCGACCACCACCATCGACACGCCCGAGTTCACCGGTGTGCGGCAACTCGAGAGCGTGCCGCTGGCCGATCTGGTGCCGTTTATCGACTGGTCGCCATTCTTCATGTCGTGGGAACTCAAGGGAAAGTATCCGGCAATCTTCACCGACCCGGTCGTCGGCACCGAGGCGAAGAAACTCTTCGACGATGCGCAGCGACTGCTCGACCAGATGGTGCGGGACAAGTCGCTGGTGGCCCGGGGCGTGTACGGGTTTTTCCCGGCCAACTCGGTTGGCGACGACATCGTGCTGTTCACCGACGACACGCGGAACGCCGAACTCGGCCGCGTGCACACCCTCCGCCAGCAGTGGGAACGGAAGGGGCAGGACGTGTTTCACGCCCTCGCCGACTTCGTGGCGCCGCTGGAGAGTGGCCGCAAGGACTACATCGGTGCATTTGCCTGCACTGCCGGCCATGGCTGCGACGAGCTCGCCCAGCGGTATGACCGCGAGCACGACGACTACTCCTCGATCCTCGTGAAGGCCCTGGCCGACCGCTTGGCCGAGGCGTTCGCGGAGTGGCTGCACGCGAAGGTCCGGCGGGAATGGGGCTACGGCCGCCAGGAGTCGCTCTCGACCGACGACCTGATCGAGGAGAAATACCGGGGCATCCGCCCGGCACCGGGCTATCCAGCCTGCCCGGACCACACGGAAAAGCAGTCGATCTTCAGCTGGCTCGACGTCGGCAAGGCTGCCGGCATGACGCTGACGGAAAGCTTTGCCATGTTTCCGGCGGCCAGCGTGAGCGGGCTCTACTTCGGCCATCCGGAGAGCCGATACTTTGCAGTGGACCGCATCACCCGCGACCAGGTGGAGTCATACGCAGCCCGCAAGGGCATGGCGGTGTCCGAGGTCGAACGGTGGCTGTCGCCTAACCTTGGCTACGACGCGTAAGCCCCGAATGCCCCCATGACCGCGAACGAGAAGCCTGGCCGCCGAGTCCGCCGGGTCATTCTCGACACCGGCCCCGCTGCGGTGGAGGAGGGGGGATCGACCGGCATCCTCGTGCGGCGGTTCCTCGAGTATGTCCGCCACGAACGGGCCCTCTCCGACAACACGCAGGAGGCCTACCGCCGGGATTTGCGCGATTTCTCCGCCTGGTTGGCAGACGGCAATCCGGCCAGGCTCTCCGTACGGGATCTGGGCGACTACCTGGCGGCCCTCGACAAACGGGGGCTGGCGCGGGCCAGCGTGGCCCGTCAGGCGGCGACCCTCCGCACCTTCTATGCGTTTCTGCAACTCGAGGGAGTCGTGCGGGAGAGCCCGGCCGAACTCCTCACGGCCGGCCGTCGCGCGGACGTCATCCCAGGCACGCTCTCTCCCGACCAGGTCGACCGGCTGCTCGAGAGCCCCGACACGACCACCCAGACCGGTCGGAGGGACAAGGCTCTCCTGGAACTGCTCTACGCGACCGGCTGCCGGGCGTCGGAGGTGTCGGCTCTGAGACTCACCGACGTCCACCTGGGCGAGAGCTTCTGCACCTGCCGCGGCAAGGGCGACAAGGAGCGGGTCGTGCCACTGGGCAGGCGGGCCATCGCGGCCCTGCGGGCGTGGATCGACGGACCACGGCCGGCCTTTGCCGCCCGCGCAGGCGGCCCCGCCTGGGTGATCCTCTCCTCGCGTGGCAACCGGCTCTCACGGATGCGGATCTGGGAGATCGTGCGGCTCCACGCCGACAAGGCAGGGGTGCCGCCCGACATCGGTCCCCACACACTCCGGCACAGCTTCGCCACCCACCTCGTGGCCGGCGGCGTCGATCTCCGGCACGTGCAGGAGATGCTCGGCCACGCCAGCATCGCGACGACGCAACGCTACACCCACGTCGATGCCAGCCGCCTCCGGAGTATCCACGAAAAGTTCCACCCGCGCCGGTGATGGGCGGGAATCATCCCGTCGCTGACGCTCAGGGCTTGTATGCACGCATAAAAGCCCCCGGCGTGAGCCGGGGGATCGCGAACTGGGCAGATCCCGTCGCTGACGCTCAGGGCTTGTATGCAAGCATAAAAGCCCCCGGCGCGAGCCGGGGGATCGCGAACTGGGCAGATCCCGTCGCTGACGCTCAGGGCTTGTATGGGACTCGGAATCATCCGTGAGGGGCTGCCCGTGACCCGAGAGCCGGCGTTGCTGACAAGCGCAGGCAGGATGC
>CANHYS010000235.1 GCA_947464585.1 Planctomycetaceae bacterium
GACCAATGCCATGAGGGTGCTGAACAGCGCGAAGTCACCCGGTGCCAGGAGCCGGCCCATCAGCACCTGATAGACATACCCGAGCAGTCCCACCAGGCCGTTCATCACCGACAGCAACAGGCCTGCCTGGAGCAGCGGGCTGTTCGCCATCGCCCGCAGGTTCTTTCGGAGCGACGGCAGATGGTTGAGTGGGCTCACGACAGAAAAAGCAGTCTCGCCAGTGTCCACGCGGGAAGTGCGTGCCTCACCCTTTTATCGCGTTCTACCCCATCAGCAACAGGCTGAGAAGGGCGTCGAGCCGGCCTGACGGCGACTGAAGTGGCAGGCCCGCATGGAGGCGAGAAACGGCTCTGGATAGGCCCAACGACCGTGCCGTGATACAGTGCAGGGCGTCCATTCGGTGCGCGGGCGCGGCCACGCGAACACGTTCAGCGATCGACGAACATCGAACATTCCATGACGGCCGTGGGCAGATCTTCAAAGACGGACACCGCCGACCCCCGGGCATCGACAGGCACGGGTTCTCCACCAACGGCCGTTGACACGGCCACCTGGTGGCGGGATCTCGCCGTCGTGATGGTCATTCTCGGCATCACGATCCTCGCCTGGTGCACGGCCAATGACATGTGGTCGATGGCGGCGTGGAGCCTGCCAACCATCTACCTCGACCCCGTGTACTCCGACTTCATCGGCACATGTAGCTATCTGAAGGCCATGGCGACGGGAGATTTCCTTCCCTTCGGCTGGAAGCTGTTGCCCGACATTGGTGCTCCGCAGGGCGCCAACTGGACGACGATCCCGACGCCGGACGAGCTGCTGCTCGGATTTTTCGGCCTGCTCGCCAAGATCTTCGGGCTGTTCACAGGCTTCAACATCGGCGTGCTGCTGGGGCATCTGACCGCGGCCACCGCTTTCTACTTCGTCGCGCGGACCGAAGGGGCCTCCAACCCGTGGGCCGGCGTCGGTGCCTTGGCGTTCGGGCTCGCGCCTTATCTGTTCGCGGAGTCTCCTCACCACGTCAACTGTCTGTACGCCTGGCACATCCCGCTATTCGTGCCGGTATGGAGGTGGTTGGCCACGGAACACGGCGCACCGTTTCGCTCCCGCCGGTTCTGGCTCGCGATCGGGGTCGGCGTGCTGACCGGTCTGCAGAATCCCTACTACACCTTCGTCTTCTGCCAGCTCACGCTCCTCGGCGCCGCGTTCGTCGCCTGGCGCACGAGATCTGCGGCGGCTCTCGTCCCCGCTCTGGCCGTCATCGGTGCGGCCGCGATCGCCTTCGCAGTCAGCAACCTCGACACGTTCACGTATCGACTGTTCCGCGACGTCGCGAACGCGCCGTTCATCACCCAGCGGGAATACCGGTGGATGGACATCTACGGCTTCAAGCTCGTGGATCTGTTCGTCCCATACATCAGGCATCACTCCGACACATTGGCGAAGTTCGGCCTGGCGCACCGGCAGGCATCGGTGCTCAACGACGAGGAGGGGTGCGCCTACCTCGGCATGATCGGCATCGCCTGCCTGCTCTGGCTGGTGGCCGTGTCCATCCGGGCGATGGCCGAACGCCGTGAGTTGGCCGTGCCTCTGGCCGCCTGGCAGGTGCTCTGGATCGTGATCATGTTCAACACCGGCGGCCTCAACTCGATCATCGCAGCCTTCACCGGCTTCACGCTGTTTCGCACCGCCTGCCGGTACAGCATCGTCGTCCTGGCGATCGTGCTGCTCTGGGCAGCCCGCCGCCTCACGGCATGGCAGCAGGATGCCAAAAAAGGCCTCCCGTCCGACACGCTGCAGATCGCCACGAGCACGGCGGCCGCCGGGCTGTGCCTGCTCGTGCTCTGGGACCAGGTTCCCCGTGCCCCCGCCCCGGAACAGGTCGCCACGATCGCCCGACAGGTCGCCGCCGACCGCGATTTCGTCGCCGCAATGGAGTCGGCACTGCCGGCGAAGGCGATGGTGTTTCAACTGCCGGTGATGGACGGTTCGCCGCTGCCCGGAGTGCCATCCTCCGATCACTACCGGCCGTATCTCTACAGCCATGGGCTCCGATTCACGATGGGAGCAACCAAGGGGAGCGAAAGCGAGGTCTGGCAGCAGGCAGTCCAGAAGCAACTGCTCGCCGGCGCCACGCTCAATCAGCAGACGCAGCAGATCCAGTTCAATCAAAACAGCGTCGCCGCGGCGGTCGATGAGATGCGAAAACGCGGCTTCGAGGCGATCTACGTCAATCGCAACGGATTCCCTGACCGCGGCAAGGGCCTCGAGAAGTCCCTGCTCGAACTTGGCTACCTGAAGCCACCAATCGACAGTGCCGCCGGCGACCTCGTTTGCATTCCGCTCGAGAAAAACTGAACGATGGCCTTGAAGCCCTGGCAACAGGCGGCCCTGCTCGCCGGCATCACGTTCGCCGCCTTCTCCGCCACGCTCGCAGCGGACTTCGTCTACGACGCCCGGATGCAGATACTCTCCGGCGACTTCATCCACGACTGGCGGAACTGGCCGGCCGTGCTGACCGGGCGCGTGCTCGGGATGGACGTGCTCGACTTCAATCGTCCCGCCATGCTGGCCTCGCTGATGCTCGACGCGGCGGTCTGGGGCAGGGACCCCTTCGGGTACCACCTCACCAGCGTGCTCATGCACGTGGCAAACGTGCTGCTCACCTGGCTGGTGATCCGGGAGCTGACCGGCGCAGAAGGCGGAACGGAGCAGGTGCTCGCCCCGCTGCTGGCCGCACTCGTCTTCGCCGTCCATCCGGTCGTCACCGAGGCTGTCTGCGAGCCGACCTTCCGCGAGGATCTGCTCGTGGCGCTGTGCACGCTCTCCGCCCTCGTGTTCGCCATGCGACACGACCCCGCCACCCCCGGCTTCGACACCCGCCGGGCCATCGGCTGCACGGCCTTGTGCCTGTTGGCCATCGCCAGCAAGGAGGCGGGAATCGTCGCGCCCATGCTGCTCGCAGCCTATTGGTGGCTGTTTCGCCGCGGCGAGCCGGGCTGGTTCTGGGCCATCACCATCGGCAGCGCGAAGCTCGTCGTCGTCGCATTTCTTGCCGCCCGGTTTCTGCTCGAGCCGAGCCCCTCGTCGATCTTCGAATCCAAACCGGCATACCCCGGGGGCTCCCTCGCTCAGGCGATGCTGCTCGAACCTCGGATCCTCGCGCTCTACGCCCAGCTCATTCTGTTCCCAGTCAACCTCTGCGCCGACTACGGGCTGGCATCTGTCAGTCACCTGCCGCTGCCTCTGGCCCTTCTGCTGCTGGCCACGATCGCCGTCACGGGTGCAATCGCGGCCCGACACGACCGTCGCCTCCTCTTTGCATACTGCATGATCCTGCTGCCGCTGGTGCCGGTGGCCAACCTGATTCCGATCTACCGTGCCGCCGCCGACCGCTATCTCTATCTGCCGATGGCGGGCGTGGCCCTCGCCGTGGCCTGCCTGCTCGACGCACCCTGGCTCGTCGGCCGCGAGCCGCTCCGGCAGCGGATCCTCGTCGGCTGCATGGCGGCGGTCGCGGCGGTCGGGATGGCCTGCATCGAACGCCAGAACGTTTGGGCCAATTCGCTCGCCCTCTGGGACGATTCCTATCGTAAAAATCCCGGCTCGGTCACAAACGCCACCGGCCTTGGCGAGGCGCTCCGGGAAGCCGGCCGGCTTCCGGAAGCAGAACAGTTCACTCGCGAGGCGATCCGTCTCTCGAATGGAGAGCGAGGAGACGTCTGGGCCACGCTCGCCCTGATTCTCGACGAGCAGGGGCGTGCGGCCGACGCCGCCACAGCGCTCGCCAAGGCATTGGAGATCGAGCCCCGGCTTTCCGACCCCGAGGCCCGAGTGCAATCGCTGGCGATGGACCGCGCGATGGCGGAGGATCTCAAGCGGCTGCTCGGCACGACCAAAGTCGGCTGGCCAGAGCGGGAAAAAACAGGATACTGACGGCATGGCACGCATCCGCCCCGCATCACAGCAGCCCAGCGACACCACTTCCCCCACCACGCAGGCCGGTCGCTGGCGCGACTTGCTGCTCCACGCCGCGATTCTCGTGCTCGCATGCCTGTGGATCTATTCACCGGCCTACCACGGCGACTGGCTCTGGGACGACGACCAGTTGCTCACGGCCAACCCGGTGGTGCAGTCGAGTTCGCTCACGGGCCTCTCCAAGCTCTGGTTCAACCCCGATGGCGCCGACTTTTTCCCGCTCTCCTACACGGCGCTCTGGGCACAGTGGCCGTTCTTCAAGAACCAGCCCACCGGCTACCACGTCACCACCATCGTGTTGCACCTGATCGGCAGCCTGCTGCTCTGGGCCCTGCTCGACCGCATGCGGATTCCGGGGGCCTGGCTGAGCAGCCTGATC
Organism: Planctomycetaceae bacterium; assembly: GCA_947464585.1. The sequence goes on from CANHYS010000235.1 coordinate 4,355, forward strand.
TTCGCGATCCATCCGGTCGCCGTGGAATCGGTGGCGTGGGTGTCGGAAACCAAGAACACGCTCTCGCTGCCGCTGTTTCTGCTCTCCTGTCTCTGCTGGGTCGTACAGGATGACGAACACGAAGGCCCCCGCCGCACGCGGTTCTACCTGCTCTCGATCGTGTTCTTCCTGCTGGCGATGCTGGCGAAGACGTCGATGGTGGGATTGCCGGTCCTCCTGCTGCTGCACGCCTGGTGGAAGCGTGGCACGGTCACGCTGCAGGACGTGATCCGAGCAGCCCCCTTCTTCCTGATCTCGCTCGTGCTCGGCATCATCACGATCCAGTATCAGCACGGCCGCGCCATCGGCGCGGAGAAGATCCTCGTCGGCGGCGTGGCCTCGCGGATCGCCACCGCGGGCATGGCGATCCTCTTCTACCTCAAGCAGATCGTCTGGCCTGTACCGCTGCTGCCGATCTACCCACGGTGGGAGGTCGATCCGCCCAAGGCCTGGCAGTTTCTGGCCTGGCCGGTGATCGCCGCCGCCGCCGCGTGGCTCTGGTCCAACCGTGGCAC
>CANHYS010000236.1 GCA_947464585.1 Planctomycetaceae bacterium
CAGCCTGCACCGTCTGCCGGGCGATGTGGAGAACCTCCTCCATCGAGATGCCGCGCTCGCCCTGGCGGGCAAAGCTCTCGCCCGAGAGTTTGAGGAGCACGCGACGGTAGAGGCCGGCGTCCATGGTGGTGGTGAAAACGGACCGGGGTGTGGGTGCTGGTTTCAGCCGCCGATCCGCCAGTTTTCCAGTCGCTTGACCTGCAGCCCAGCCGCGTTGGCAAGCTGGCCAACCGTCTGCTTGTCGTCCTTCACGAAGGGCTGCTCGAGGAGCACGCACTGGCTGAAGAAGTTGCGGAGCCGTCCCTCGATCATCTTGGCGATGATGTTCTCGGGCTTGCCCTCCTTGCGGGCCGCATCGCTGAGGATTTCCCGCTCCTTGGCGACGACCTCGGGATCGAGCTCCTCCTTGGAGAGCGCCTGCGGGGCCATCGCGACGGCGTGCATTGCCACGTCCTTGGCCACCTCGGCCGCCGTTGCGCCACTCGTGTTGCCAGCCACTTCCACGAGGGCCGCCTTCGAGCCGTCGTGATGGGCGTAGCCGCCGCATGGTGCGTCGATCCGGCAGATCCGCGAGAGCTCGAACACTTCCCGCATGCGATTGAAGAGGTCGTCCTTCAGTTCACCGAGCGTGCGGTCGGGATGGGCCAGGCTCTTTTGCGAGAGCAGGTCAGCGGGCGTCTTGGCACCCGGGCCGAGGGCGAGCGTCTTGGCGATGTCGTTGACGAAGTCCTTGAAGTCGGGGCTGCCGGCCACCGGGGCGCTCTCGCACTTCATTTCAATCATCGCGCCGACGCCCTTGGACAGGTCGGTATAGACGGCCAGCCGTCCTGTGGAAGTCTCGCGATCAGCCCGCATGGCCTGCGTCTTCACGCCCTGCTTCCGAAGCCACTCGACGGCCTCGTCGGTGTTGCCGCCGCATGCCTGCAGGGCCTTCTTGCACTCCATCATCGGCAGGCCCGTCTTGTCGCGGAGGGCCATTACGGCCGCTGCGGTGATCTCAGCCACGGTCTATCTCCTTCGTGAATCCGCTTGTGAATCAGCGGGTTGAATTATGGAAGACTGGATGTTTCTTCTGAGTGCTCTGCGTCCGCGGCGGCTGCAATCCTGGAGGAGAACGGCACCACGGGGAATCAAACGGCCGCGCACCCACACCATCGGCTGCCGCAACCAACGGCTGGTCACTCAGCTCAGATCAGGTCTTGGGGGGCTTTGGCACGGCCCGCTTCACGTTCGCTCTGGCCTTCGGAGCCGACTTGGAGGCCTTGCCTTCCTCGCCGGCCGCACCACCGACCTCCGCGCCCTCGGCCTGAGCCTGCGACGCGGCCGCTGTCTGCGCCTTGCCTTCAAGAATCGCGTCGGCCAGTCGGGCGGCGACCAGTTCGATCGAGCGGATCGAGTCGTCGTTGCCCGGGATCGGCAGGTCGATGACGTCGGGATCGCAGTCGGTGTCGATCAGCGCCACCGTCGTGATGCCCATCTTTCGCGCCTCGTTGACGGCGTTCTTTTCCTTCTTGGGATCAAACACCACGAGGCATTCCGGCAGCCGCGACAGCGTGCGGATGCCGCCGAGGTTGCGGAGCATCTTGCGGTGCTCGCGGCGAAGCGACGACTGCATCTTCTTTGAATAGGTGCTGAAGGCCTCGGAGGGAATGAGCACCTCGAGTTCCTCGAGTCGGGCGAGCCGGTTGCGGATGGTGCGGAAGTTGGTGAGGGTGCCGCCGAGCCAGCGATCGCTGACATACGGCATGCCGCACCGAGCGGCCTCGCGGGCCACGGCCTCGGCTCCCTGACGCTTGGTGCCCACGAAGAGCACGAGCACGCCGGAAGACGCCACTTGCTTGAGATACTTCCGCGCCCGCAGCAGGCCGCGGATCGTCTCGCGGACGTCGATAATATGGATGAGGTTGCGGCGGCCGTGGATGTAGGGCCGCATCTTGGGATTCCAGCGGCTCGCCCGGTGGCCGAAGTGAACACCCGCTTCAATCAACTCTTGCGCCAAAACGTTCGACACGCTCTCGTACTCTCGCTATGGGGAATGGGACGGGATGGAATGGAACAGGTCGCACTTGGTCGGGCCCAGGGCCGCGCCGCCGAGCACCGCAAACTATCGGCTTTTTCGGCCCCGTGTCAACGCACACGCGGCATCCCCGGGCGCCGCCGCGAACCTGGGGCCGCCTGCCGGCCCCGGTCCGCAGCCATGGCTTGAATCCGTCCATCCGCCCACACTAGACTCCCGATCGCGGGATTTTCCGCGTTTCCAGCCCACTTCGACCCATTCCCTCCCCTCACAGAACCCGGCATTCCCTGCCGGAAGCACCCATGCGACACGTCCTCTCGGCTACGGTCCAGAACGTCCCGGGGGTGCTGGCGCACGTGTCGGGCATGCTCGCCTCTCGCGGCTACAACATCGACAGCCTGGCCGTCGGCGAGACCGAGGATCGGGGATTTTCGCGGATGACCTTCGTGCTGCGGGGCGATGACCGTGTGCTCGACCAGGTCTGCCGGCAGTTGGAAAAGATCGTCACGGTGGTCCGGGTCGACGATATCAGCTCCCGCAACTACGTCGAACGCGACCTCATGCTGCTGAAGGTGGCCGCTCCGGTCGGTCCGGCCCGGTCGCAGGTGAAGGAGCTTGCCGAGATCTTCCGCGGCCGGATCGTGGATGTGGCGGCCGATAGCGTGATCGTCGAGATCTCGGGCACCGAAAAGAAGATCGAGGGCTTCATCGAACTGATGCGGCCACTGGGCATCCTAGAGCTGGTCCGCACGGGTCGGATCGCGATGGTGCGGGGAAGCCCCCCGACCCGCGAGCTCACCGAGGCCGCCGACGGCGCCCGCCCGGCCGACGCGAGCCCCGCACGCGATTCACTAGCTTAAAGTGCAAAAAGTGAAAACTTCTGCCGTCCCGGTGGCGCCAGACAACCGACTTTGTTTCATCATCTCAACCTGGAGTGAACTGTGGCTGCAACGATTTATTACGACGCTGATGCTGACCTGAAGGCCCTCGCCGGCAAGACAATCGCCATCATCGGCTATGGCAGCCAGGGCCATGCCCAGGCCCAGAACCTCAAGGACAGCGGTCTCAAGGTCGTGGTGGCCCAACGTCCGGGCGGCCCCAACTACGAGCTCGCCAAGAGCCACGGCTTCGAGCCGATGAGCGTGGAAGACGCCGTCAAGCAGGCCGACGTGGTCAACATCCTGCTGCCCGACGAACTGCAGGGCGACGTCTACCGCACCTCGATCAAGCCGAACTTGAAGAAGGGCGCCATTCTGATGGCCAGCCACGGCTTCAACTTCCACTTCGGCCAGGTGGAGCCGCCGGTCGGCCACGACATCATGCTGGTGGCCCCGAAGGGCCCTGGCCATCTGGTCCGCAGCGAATACGTGAAGGGGGGCGGCGTGCCCTGCCTGATCGCGTTGGGCCCCAACGCCTCGGCGGAAACCAAGAAGATCGGCCTCGCCTATGCCAAGGGCATCGGTGGCACGCGGGGCGGCGTGATCGAGACGACGATCGCCGAGGAGACCGAGACCGACCTGTTCGGCGAGCAGGCCGTGCTGTGCGGCGGCGTCTCGGAACTGATCAAGGCCGGCTTCGACACGCTCGTCGAGGCGGGTTATCAGCCGGAGATGGCCTACTTCGAGTGCCTGCACGAGATGAAGCTGATCGTCGATCTGCTTTACCAGGGCGGCCTCGAATACATGCGATACAGCGTGTCGAACACAGCCGAATACGGCGACTACACGCGTGGCAAGCGGATCATCACCGAAGAGACCCGCAAGGAAATGAAGAAGATCCTCGAGGAGATCCGGTCGGGTGAATTTGCCCGGGACTGGATCCTCGAAAACCGTGGCGGCGCGGCGATGTTCAAGAGCACGCGGCGGCGCGAGCGGGAGCACAAGCTCACGGAGACCGGCCGTGGTCTCCGCAAGATGATGAAGTGGATCGAAAGCAAGGAAGTGTGATCCCATGACGCCCGAGGAATACCAGTCGCGATCGCTCTATGATCAGCTCCAGCCGGGCGACCGGGTGGAGGTGATCCATGGTGTCACGGTGGGATCGAGTGCCAAGTGGAGCACGACCACGGTGGGGCAGGTGCTCCGCCGGGAGCGACGGCGGCACGGGCTGCACTTCCGCCGCAATCCCGACGACAAGGTCTACAGCGACGTGCTGATCCTCTCCCGCGACGACGGCGAACTCACCACCGTGACGATGGACGAGTTCACCCGGCTACGGAAGCTGTAATTCGCGGTACGGGGCCGGGGTTTCCCGTGCCCCATCGCCGGACGTTCGCTCCGGACATCCTGTCCTCCGCTCACTCGATGCTGACTGCGCTCTGGCATCCTGCCTGCGCTGGTCAGCAACGCCGGCTCCTGGGGCACGGGCAACCCCTCGCTGAATATTCGGTCACGGCGGGGAGCACGGAATGCGCTGCGTCCCCGTGCCCAGCTTCGCGGCGAGAAACGCCAGCGCCGCACAGCCTACCTCGTCGTCGGTGCCTCCGGGGAGGAGACGTTCGTCGACCTTACGACAAACGTTCAATCCTACCCGGCGCATCGCAGTGACGCTCGGCATGGAACACGGTCCTGATGACCAAGGCATCCATCCACCCGAGCACGCCTCCCCAGGAGAGAGGAATGACGTCATCGCCGACGAGGAGTTTTCACGCAGCGTCATCGTTCCCTCCGATGACCCCACGGCCATGTTGAATGACGGCCGCTCGGAATGATGCTACGCTCCACTCGCACCCGCACGCGCTCCTGAGAATCCCGCTCATGCCGTCGCCGATCCGCACGCTCTTGCTGCCCTCCGAGCTGCACGGATCTCATCAGCACTACTATCACTTCCTGCTCGGCAACGTCCTGCCACTGTTCGCCCTGCCCGCGGCCTTCCGGGAGAGCCGC
>CANHYS010000237.1 GCA_947464585.1 Planctomycetaceae bacterium
GTCCTTGGCTTCTCGAAATAGACCCGCATCACGACGAGCAGGCGATCATTCACCCGGGCCGCGAGCTTCAACAGCCGCGCGGCATAGTCGCGGGCGGCGTCGAGGTCGTGGATCGAGCACGGGCCGACGATCGCCATGAGCCGGGAATCCTCTCCGGCAAGGACTCGCTCGACCGCCTGCCTGCCCTCCACGATCGTTCGGGTGGCGGCGTCGTCGAGCGGCAGCAGTGCCGCCAGCCGGGCCGGGGGCACCAGAGGCTCCAGGCTGCGGATACGGAGGTTTGACGTGGACGGCACGGCGGCAGCCGGACGAGGAGCGGTGGGAGCGTTCATCTCACTACTCTACACCACGTCTTCCACCACGGCGGGCCCCCGGAAATATGCCCGAATCCGTCCAAAGGGGCGGGCCGATGGCATGCCTGGGTGCAAGGTCCTCGGCAACCGGAGTCTCACGGGGATTCAAAACAGACTGACAAGGCGGCATCGTGTCGAGTATCACACAGGCTGCCGCGGCCCAGAAGCGATTGTTCACGCGATCAACGCTTCGCGACGCGATCATTGAGACCGGCTATGTGATCGAGCGGTGCGATCCCATCGGCGTGCCGTTCGAAGCCGTGATCGGCGCATGCGTGGGCCGCTGGCTAGGGGTAGGCTCACTGCTGCTCGCCCGACCCTGGCCGACGATCTTCGCGTTTCGGTTCCTCAGTCAACGCGGGCGGATCGAGTTCGAGAAACCAGAGTTCGACCGGTGGCTGCGGGCAGATAACTCCGCCACCGAGCGGGATGGTGACCGGCGGCTGCACGAGTCGGGCCGCGGGAAGCAGGGCACGCAGCCAGTCAGGTGCATTGGCCCCATCCGCAGGCTGCCCCGACGTCACCAGCCAGAAGCGGCCGCCGGGGGCGGCATCATGCAGCTTCCGCAGGTCCTTCTGCTCCGGTCTGGCCAGAAGCATCGTCGGCCGCGGGAAGAATCCCGGGACATGGGACCACTCCAGCAGCATGGCGTTCGAGTAGAAGGTGTTCTTTCGTGGCGGCATGAACGCTGCGATCGGCGTGTCGGACGGAGCGGTCGAGATGGTCGGCAGAAACGACTTCGGCATGTGATGGAAGGCGGGAGACCCGATTTCCCGCGACGCTCCCAGGCCGACGGCCGCCAGCGCAACGAATGCCAGACCGAGAACATAGCCGGCGGCCGGCCGCAGGGCGGCTGCGGCGAGTACCGGTGCCGCCGGCAGCGCCACTGCCGAAGCTGCCGCATAGCGGATGAAAAACGTATGGTGCGTGCTTCGCAGGGCGTCGAGTGCGAGCAGCATTCCGATCGGCATCAACAGCGTTACCAGCCAGGGCAGCAAGGCAGGCCTTCGCCAGACACCTGCCACCGTGCCCGCCACGAGCAAAAGTGACACTGCCATAGCCACCTTTCGTATCGCCACGTACGCGAACAGCCGCAGCGGCATCGCGATGCCAGACAACAGCGACTCTCTCCAGAACGGCTGGTCCGTCGCGAGGTAAGCGTCGCCGGCGCCAAGCTCACTGAGCTGGTTCAACGTTTGCGGAAGCCAGAGTCCGGCGAAGCAGATCGCGGCGGTGGCGACACTGGCCATGAAGTGCCAATGCATCGGTCCGCGGAGCCGGGCCAAGCCCCACACGCAGACGGCGGCGCAGGTTCCCGCTGCGAAATAGTGCGTCAGCATGAGCGGGCAGAGCGTCAGCCCGAGCGCCCACACGCGGCCGACAGTCGCCCCGCTCGTCTCGATCCGCACCATCTGCCAGACGGTCATGGCTGCCAGCCCCATCATCATTGCGTAGCTGCGCACCTCGGTTCCCAGGTTTGCCTGCAACGACGAGAGTGCCATCGCCATGCCGATGCAGCTGGCCAGGCCGAGCCCTGCCTGCAGCCGCACCGAAGCGAATACGAAGAGGATCGCCGTGATGGACCAGGCAGCCGAATACATCGCCGCCATCCAATCGCCGCCGCCGAAGGCCTCGCGCCAGAACCGCAGCGAAAACATGTAGAGCGGCGGGTGGAGGACGACTCGCATCGGTGCCCATACCGAACCAGGCGGGGCTGCGGCTTCGAGCGACGTCAATGACGTAGGGGTCACCACGAGCTCGTCCAGCGGCCAGTCGGTGAAGTCATTCGACCGGCCCGTCGACATGGCGAGGTGCCAGAGTTCATCCATGGTGAGGCCGTGGTCGGCGGCATGCCATCGGACCGCGAGGGCCACTGCCACGCAGAGCAGGACGGCGGCGAGGTCCTGCCAGAGCCACCGCCCAGCGGTAGTGGGCTGCGCTGAACGGTCGTGAAAGAGATGACGCATGTGCGATTGGAGCCGCGGTCCGTTCGAGCCATGCCGGCTCGGGGCCGCAAGGCGGCATGATACCTCACCTCCGTTGGCGCCGCGGCATCGCGTCTGGAGGCACTTTTGCCCGCCGCGAAATACGGTCAAGACTTGGTGGCCGCCGGAAGGGCCGTAGCCCGGTCCCAGGTTCGGCCTTTCCCATGGTGAAACCAGCATGCGTCGCCGCCGTCGCCGCCTCCTGGGCGGATCACCGAAGCTGCACCATCGGGTTTACTGCATCGAACTGCATCCGGCTGTCAGGCGGCAGGCCCGCTTCCGCCGGCAAAACCCGCACGCTCGGTACGACGCCACCTGCCTCTACGTTGGGTCGACCGGACTCGATCCCGAGGCCCGTTTCGAAAACCATCTCCGCGGCCACAAGGGCTGCCCGCTGGTGCGGACCTATGGCGTTCGCCTGCGGCCCGACCTGTTCGCCGATTTTCCGGCCATGACCTGGGAAGACGCGGTCGCCACGGAAGCGGCCTACGCAGAGGAACTCCGCGAACTCCGCTACGCCGTCTACCAGCACTGACCGGCAACGGTGACGGCAGCCATCGGCCACCGCGACCGTGCCTTTCCCCGTCTGCACGTCGGGCATTTGACCGACTGCGGCGAGGCTGGTTCAATCCGGTCGCGGCTCCGCGACGGCGCGGCCGCCAGGAGGCGTTGACAACCGGCGGACGGGAAGGAGCTCGCAGCAGTGACCAGGCATATCTTCGTGACCGGCGGTGTCGTCAGTTCGTTGGGCAAGGGGCTCACGAGCGCCTCGGTCGGCATGCTGCTCGAGGCCCGCGGTCTGCGGGTCAAGATGCAGAAGCTCGACCCCTACATCAACGTCGATCCGGGGACGATGAGCCCCTACCAGCATGGCGAGGTCTACGTGCTCGACGACGGCAGCGAGACCGACCTCGATCTCGGCCACTACGAGCGGTTCACATCCACGCCCCTCACCCGCCGGAGCAACTACACGACCGGCCAGATCTACCTGTCGGTGATCAACAAGGAGCGGCGAGGCGAGTTTCTCGGGAAGACGGTGCAGGTGATTCCCCACGTCACCAACGAGATCAAGGAGATGATCACCAACCTCGGTGATGCCGAGACCGACGTGGTGATCACCGAGATCGGCGGCACGGTGGGCGACATCGAGAGCCTGCCGTTCCTGGAAGCCATCCGCCAGATTCCGCTCGAGGTGGGCCGCGAGAACTGCATGTTCATCCACCTCACGCTCGTGCCCTATCTGAAGGCGGCGGGCGAGCTCAAGACCAAGCCGACGCAGCACTCCGTCGGTCTGTTGCGACAGATCGGCATCCAGCCCGACGTGCTCGTCTGCCGCACCGAGCGGGCCCTCGACGTGTCCGATCGTGAAAAGATCGCGCTGTTTTGCAACGTGCCTCTCGAGGCAGTGATCGAGGAACGCGACAAGGACTTCTCGATCTACGAGGTGCCGCTCTCGCTGCAGTCGAACCGGATCGACGACATCGTCCTGCGGAGGTTTGGGATGCAGGCTGGCCCGGCCGATCTGGAACAGTGGCATGACCTGCTCCACAGGCTCCGCAATCCCGAGCACGAGATCTCGATCGCCCTCGTTGGCAAGTACGCCGAGCACCGCGATGCCTACAAAAGCATCTACGAGGCGCTCGACCACGGCGGCATCGCCCATCGCACGCAGGTCCGGGTGCAGCCGATCAAGAGCGAAGACATCGAACGCGAAGGAGCGGAGCGTCTGCTCGCCGGCTTCGACGGCCTCATCGTGCCCGGCGGCTTCGGCGAGCGGGGGGTCGAGGGCAAGGTTGAGGCGATTGGCTTCGCTCGTGAGCGGCGGATGCCCTTTCTCGGCATCTGCCTGGGGATGCAGTGCGCTGTGATCGACGTCGCCAGAAACGGCGCCGGCCTCGCCGGGGCCCATTCCACGGAATTTGCCCGCGACACCCCCTATCCGGTGATCTGCCTGATGGAGGAGCAGCGGGGAGTGCTCGAGAAGGGGGGGACGATGCGGCTGGGGGCCCAGCCGGCCGTGCTCGCCGAGGGCACGAAGTCTGCTGCGGCGTACGGCCAGCGGAAGATTTCCGAGCGGCATCGGCACCGCTACGAGTTCAACCCGAAATACCGGGATCAACTCGAGCAGGCCGGGCTCGTGATCGCGGGCACAAGTCCCGATGGCTCGCTCGTGGAGATCGTCGAACTTGCAGACCATCCCTGGTTCGTCGCCGTACAATTCCACCCAGAATTCAAGAGCAAGCCCACGGCTGCCCATCCGCTCTTCGCCGGACTCGTGGCTGCCGCTGTGGAGCGGCACGCTGGCAGTGCGTGGGTGGCCGAGGCCTGACCTGAGGAGCACCATCATGAACGCAGCCAACCACGACGAGCCGGCTGACGAGATCGTCTCCGCTGGCGATTCCGCAGCCGAAGATTCCAACGCCGGGGATTCCGACGCGGGGGATTCCGACGCGGGGCAGGCCCCGCCGCCGACGTTCGAGTTTCTCGCGCATACCCTGTTCACGCAGGCGTTGATGGCCCTCGGCAGGATTCCCAATCCGATTACCCGGAAGGCACA
>CANHYS010000238.1 GCA_947464585.1 Planctomycetaceae bacterium
CGGAAAACTGATTGGCGTCGAGGCCGATGGCGATGAAGCGGTCGGCCATCCGCGTGAAGGTGCGGTCGTAGGGCGTGCCACCTCCAGGGGCGGTGACGGAAATCTCGAGACTGAGACTGGTCTTGGAGGGATTCGCCACAGCCACCGGCGCGGTCGCGATCACCACACCGTCCCGCCGCAGCGTCGGCCGCCCGTTGAGCCCCGGATCGATCGTGAGCCGGCTGAGGGCGACATCAGCCATTGCGAGCGTGACGCCCGCTGCGCCGAACAGCTGTGTGGATCCATTCACAAGCTTGATGTTCACCGTATGCAGGGCCGTGGCCGGGATCACGGCCGGCCGGGCGGTCTCGGCTGGCTGGCTCACTACCGAATAGGGCAACGCCGTCGGCATCGCTGGAAACGCCTGCTGGCGAATCGGTCCGTCGTAGCCCACGTCCGCGATCGTAAGATCGGGCCGTTTCTGCGCAAGCCATCGCGCGACCTTCGCCTCGTAGTATTCGGCCGTCGACTTCTTCTGCCAGGCAGGGTTCGTGAGGTAGTCGGCCTCCTGTGGACTGAATGGCACATTCGTGAGGATGTCGGGCACGCCGGGCCGAAAATCCCGCAGCTTCCATGAGGCATCGATCGGCACCCAGGCCCGTTGGCCGGTCGCGGGCACCGTCACGAGCGCCTCGAGCCAGGTGTGCTTGAACCGGTTCCAGTAGTGGTCGTAGGCGAGGCCGGCCCTGGCGAGGATCGTTCCGGCGGCCGAAGCATCCCTGGCTCCGACGAAGTCCTTGAGCTGGCTTTCCGTCACCTCGATCACACCGGCCACATACCGCGTGGGGACGCCGGCCGCGGCGTAGAGCGACGCCAGCAGTGAGTTCGTATCCCAATCGTTGCCAGCCTTGGTCTGCAGCGTGGCCAGCGGCCCCTTCATCGCGCCAGAGTAGGGCTGGAACACGACCGTGTTCGTGACGTATTCAAGCATCTCGAGCGGCAGGAAGTAGAGACGGGCCGCCAGGTCGGCGATGCTCGTGGCCACCTCCGGCCGGTCGGGGGCGACATCGACGTCGATCGCCCTGCCTTTGAGCGACGCCAGGGCCGTTCGCGGACTATCCGTGAGAAGCGGATTGCCGTGCACGAGAAGTGTCGCCAGCCTGGGCAGCTGCGCGACGCCTGCGGGTACCGTCGAGATCGCGTTGGACCGCACGTCGAGCCTCGTCAGCCCAGCGAGCGCGGGAAGCGTGGCCAGGCCGGCGTCGGTGAGGCCGACGTGCACCACCGACAACGACGTGAGGCTGGCGAGGCCGGCCAGCGGCTGAAGTGACGTGAGCCCCTGCGGCACGGCGGCATGGTCACCCGGAACCAGTTCGAGCGACTGAAGCGCCGCGAGGTTCGCGATGCCGGTGAGATCACCCACGGCGTTGCCATCGACGATCAGCGACGTGAGTGGCGGCGACTGGGCGAGCACCGCCGGCGTGAGCCACGCATCCCGGTCGAGCGCCAACGACTCGCGGACGGCGGAGGCCAGCTCGGGGTCGTAGAACATCACTCCCTGCACGTCGCCGCTCATGCGTCTCACGTGGCTCTGAATCGTGCCACGGACATCGAGCAGCCCGGCCGACACAACAGTGTCGCCCGTGTATGAATTGACGGGAGCACCCAGCGTGAGCGAGGCGGCCCCCGCCTTGACGAGTCCTCCAGCGCCCCCGATCGGTGTGTCGAACCGGGCGGCAACGACTGTGGTGAACGTCGTGCCCGCGGCCGGCGTCGAAAACGCGCCGCCTGTCACCGTGGAGGCCCCGCCGCGAAACTCGACCGCGCCGGCACTCACGCTGCCCGAGATCGTGACTGTTCCACCGGCAGGGCCCGCGAAGACGGCGGTATCGCCCCGGCTGCTGTTCCAACTGACGTAGCCGCCTGCGCCGCCACCGAGCGACGGGTCGAACCATACGGCGGCTCCCCCTTCCGTCCAGCCGCCGGATCCCCCGAGCCCCGCGCCGGTCGCGACCACGTTGTTCTTCGCGACGAGGTCGGGATCCCAGTAGAGCACCGCCAACAGGCGTCGCTCCTCCAACTGCTCCACATCGAGATGCGGCGAACGCGTCCTCGCGGGGAAACGTCTCCCTCGTGGCAACGCAATCCGCCGACGAACGCCAGGGCGACGCGAAGAGGCCATGGAAACCTCCTTGGCTTGTTCCAAACGCGATGAACGACCTGAGGGCGGGCGGGAATCGATCGCTGCCGGAGGCTCTCCCCATGGCTGCCGCAGGCTCTCCATTGGAGGGATAGCTCCCCACCTCGCCCCTCGACGCGCGACTGTATAAAAAAGCAAGGCAGGCCTCGTCAACTCCATTTGGATTCGAGGACATGGATGGCTTTTTCCACCGGCAGATAGACTGGGATGACCTCACGCGGCCAGGCCGCCTCACTGGCCCACCCCATGCACGCATCTCCAGGCATTCCCGACGCTTCCGATCCGCGACAGTGGATCGCCCGCCGCTGGTTCACGGCGTCGGGAGCACTCGTCGCCGAGTTGCACGCCGGCGTCGAACCGCTCGCCGTCTTCGAGCGGCTAGCGCGGCGGCAGCACTGCCTTTTCCTCGACAGCGCCGTCCTCGACGCTGGCAGCGAAGCCGCCCCCATTTCGGACCGGGCGTCGGCGGAGGCCCCCGCGACGCCCCGCCTGGGCCGCTTTTCATACGTCGCCGCCGACCCGATCCATTCGATCGAGGTTGTGGCCACCGGTGACGGCCGCGATGCGGAGCGGGTGAACGAGGCCTTTGCACGGCTGCGGTCGCTGCTGGCCGACCTCGCCTGCGCGACGATTCCCGGCCTGCCGCCATTCCAGGGCGGCGTGGCGGGGCTCGTCTCCTATGAATGCGGCCTCGCGCGGTTGGGCCTCGCGGTCCCCGGCAGCAGCGATGTGCCGCTCGTGTCGCTGCATATCTATGATCTCGTGTATGCGTTCGACCACGACGCCGGCCGCGGCTGGATCATCTCGCAGGGCGTGCCCGCGCAGGGACCGACGGCGCGGCGGGCCCGGGCGGGGGAACGACTGGAATCGCTGCTCGCGGCATTGGCCGAGCCTGCCTCGGCGGACCGCTCGCCCGCCGTGGCAGGCCACGGCGAGATCGTCTCGACGCAGTCGAGAGAAAGCTACCTCGCCATGGTGGAGGCCGGTATCGAACTGGTCCGCGCCGGCGACATCTTCCAGGTCAACCTCGCGCAGCGACTTGCCGTCGCCGCGACCATCGATCCGGTGGAACTCCACGGCCGCAGCCGCACCTTGAACCCTGCCCCCTTCGCCAGCTTCTTCGACGCCGGCACGTCCGCCATCGTGAGCATGTCGCCGGAGCGTCTGCTTCAGGTCGAACGCGGCACCGTGCGGATGCACCCCATCAAGGGCACCCGACGGATGCTGGCGAGCCCCGAGGCCGATCTCTACGCGGGCGAGGATCTCGGCCAGAGCGAAAAGGACCGGGCCGAGAACGTGATGATCGTCGACCTCGTGCGGAACGATCTCTCCCGTGTCTGCACGCCCGAGAGCGTCCGTGTGGAGGCGCTCTGCCGACTGGAGCGGTATCGCTACGTCCAACACCTCGTGTCGATCGTGGCCGGCCGACTGCGGCCCGGGCTCAACTCCCTCGACGCGCTCGACGCCGCCATTCCCGGCGGCAGCGTGACCGGGGCGCCCAAACATCGCGCCTGCGAGATCATCAGTCAGCTGGAGGGGTTCACGCGGGGGGCTTACTGCGGCTCGCTGGGCTTCATCGGGTTTGACGGTGCGGCAGACTTCAATCTGCTCATCCGCACATTCGTCGTCGCCCCCGACGCGATCAGCTTCGCGGTTGGCGGCGGCATCACCGCGCGAAGCGACCCCGCCGCCGAATACGCGGAGACGCTCCACAAGGCGGAGGGCATGCTCCGCGTGCTCGCGTCGTTCGGCATCGACACCGCGTCGGCTGCCGCGGGCAAATCGGCGGAGGCCGCACGATGATCGTCGTCCTCGACAACCGCGATAGTTTTGTCTTCAACCTCGCCCGTCACTTTCACCTGCTCGGCGCGGCCGCGGCCGTGGTGCCGAGCCATGCGATCGACGTCGACGGCCTCTTCCAACTCAAGCCACAGGCCATCGTGATCTCGCCGGGCCCCTGCACGCCGGCCGAAGCGGGCTGCTCTGTGGCGGCCATCCGCGCCTGCCGGGGCCGCGTGCCGGTGCTTGGCGTCTGCCTTGGCCATCAGGCGATCGCCGCGGCGCTGGGTGGACAGATCGTGCGAGCGAGCGAGCCCGTGCATGGCCGCACGAGCGGCGTGCACCATGACGGCATCAATCTCTTCGCGGGCATCCCCAGCCCGCTGACCGCATGCCGCTATCACTCGCTGGTCGTCGCCCCCGACAGGCTGCCGGCGGGTCTCGCCGTGACCGCACGGGACGACGAGGGCACGATCATGGCGATCGCCCACGAGGCTGACCGCCTCTATGGCGTGCAATTTCATCCCGAATCGATCCTCACACATCACGGCTTCCGGCTGCTCGCGAATTTTCTCGCCATCGCCGGCATCCCCCACCACGCCGATCGCGTGGCCGACCTCGATGCGAGCGTGGGCGAACAGTCGCTCGCCCCTCCCGACCGCCGTGACGACGACGACACCAGAGTCGTGACGTTTTGAACGTCTTCCTCGGCTTCCCGCAATATCCGTGAGGGGCTGCCCGTGCCCCGAGAGCCGGCGTTGCTGACCAGCGCAGGCAGGATGCCGGAGCGCAGTCAGCATCGAGTGAGCGAAGGCAGGATGCCGTAGCGAACGTCCGGCGACGGGGCACGTGCAGCCCCGAACCGTCACGCCGGGCGGAAGCCACCGTTGACGGGGAGCACCTGCCCCGTCACGAACGCCGCCTGCGGCGAGACGA